>NZ_JAZHPE010000009.1:0-920 GCF_036553535.1 Subtercola sp. YIM 133946 | reverse complement strand
CGGTGGGGGTGCCGTGTGTGTGGAAGGTGGAGATGGTCTGCATGCCCCAGGCCTGGCCCTTCTTGCGTTCTTCCTCGCTCCATTCGACGACGGGCTGGTCGGGGTCGAGCAGCAGGCGTGCGCCGGCGTTGGCGAACTCGATACGGTTGCCGCCGGGCTCGTACACGTACAGGAAGAACGTCTGGTTGATGGTGTGCTTGTGCGGTCCGGACTCGATATGGATGCCGTTCTCCAAGAAGATATCGGCCGCCTTCAGAATGTCTTCACGAGTGTCTGGCGCGAACGCGATGTGGTGCAGCCGGTTACCGTGCTTGGTCCAGTCGTCGGAGTAGACCACGTCATACGACTTGTTCTGGAAGTGGAACCACCACGCCGAGAGCCGGCCGTTGTCGAGCCGGATGCGTTCACTCTCCCGCCCACCGAGCGCCGCCGCGATGAACTCACCATTCGCCTCGACGTCTTTGGCGAGGAAGTTGATGTGATCCAGCCGCCGCGCGTTCACCCCGCGACCAGGGAACCTGGACGCCTGGTTCTTCAACGCCGGCCTGTCATCGGTCGCGACGTACCGTTCGGTCTCGTAATAGATCGCCATCTGGTGCCCGTCAGGGTCGCGGAACGCGTACGTCGGCCCGGTACCGACCTCACCATCGACCCAGCCCTCACCGAACCCGGCCCGCTCGATCGCGGCCACCCGCCGCTCGAGCGCCTCCTGGCTCGATGCCCGGAACGACGTACGCCCCACACCCCCAGCCTCTGACGCGGTGAGCTTGACCGTGTACTGCTCGTACTCGTCCCACGTGCGCAGGAACACCGACCCATCACCCTCAGCGACCACCCGCATCGCCAACAACTCCTCGAAGAACCACCTGCTCTTCTCGAACTCCGGAGTGAACAACTCGACATTCGCCAGATGCGCAACA
>NZ_JAZHPE010000008.1:0-152845 GCF_036553535.1 Subtercola sp. YIM 133946 | reverse complement strand
TGAGGCTCTGATTGAATAGGTCGGCGTGCAGCGCCGATTGAGTAGGGCGCAGCCCGTATCGAACTCGCCCGAGCACCCAGCCCAGCGCCGATTGAGTAGGGCGCAGCCCGTATCGAAATCGCCCGAGCACCCAGCCGTCAGGCGAGGTGTTCGCCGAAGAACGCCTCGATGCGCTGCCAGGCGTCTGCCGCCGCCTCGGGGTTCGGGCCGGCGCCCAGGATGACCGCGGTGAGCGGCCTGATGGCGCGGGGGCCGGTCGGGGCGTCGTTCAAGAACGAGTGGCCCGCCCGCGCGTACTGCTTCACGTCGTGCGCAACGCCCTGGCGGGTGAGCTCTGCGGCCAGCTTCGCGGCGGCACCCCGCTGCGTGAGGTCGCGGGCGCCGTAGCTCGCCACGATGGGGCACGGATCGCTCAGCACCTTCTGCAGGTCGCGCGGCGGCGGCCCGTAGTTCACGCTCGCGGCATCGAAGCCGCGGCCCGAGGCCGCGACGAGGGCGAATGCCCCGCCCATGCAGAAGCCCAGGATGCCGATCTTTCCGGTGCAGTCGTCGCGCGCAGCGAGGTAGGCCCGGGCCGCCTCCACGTCGTGCCACGCCCGCCCCTCGCCGCTCGTGATGGCCTGGAACGTGGCCCGCACACAGTGCCGCAGGCCCCCATCGACGAAGAGGTCGGGCATCAGAACGAGATAACCCGCGCCGGCCAGCCGGTCGACCTGACGCCGCATGACATCGGTCATGCCGAACGCCTCGAACACCATGACCACCGCGGGCCAGGGGCCCTCGCCCTCGGGCACGGCCAGCACCCCGTAGAGGCCGGGGCTCATGCCGGGCAGGGCGGCGCCGCTCAGATCGACGTCGGTGACGGTGGTGGCGCTCATGCGTTACTCCCTCGTTCTGCTGTCGATCCTAGGCCGCAGCCGGCGTGTGGCGTGGCCGGTGACGGGCGGCGCGGCCGGCGGCGGCCGGTGGGGCGGTGACGGGCGGAGCGGCTGGCGGCGGCCGGCGAGGCGGTCACGGCCGGCGCGGCCGCGGGCGATCAGAGCGCGCGCAGCTTCTCCAGCAGCGGCTCGGCCACCGTGTCGAGAAACTCCTGCTGTCGTGCGTCGCCCACCTGCACGATGGCCACGTCGGTGAATCCCGCCTCGAGAAACGGCTTCACGCTCTCGGCCAGCTCGTCGAGGTCGGGCCCGCAGGCGATCGACTCGGCCACGTCGTCGGGCCGTACGAACTGGCTGGCGCCGGCGAAACCCGCGGGTGTCGGCAGGTCAGCGTTGACCGCCCAGCCGCCGGCGAACCAGCGGAACTGGTCGTGCGCCATCTCGATCGCCGACTGCTTGTCGGGGCCCCAGCAGATCGGAATCTGGCCGATCGACCGCGTCTCGGCCACCGGCTTGCGCACCGCGGCGGTCTCGCCACCGGCCACGCCCGAGTTGGCCACGGCGGCGGTGCGCTCGTCGGCGTCGCCCGAGCCGCTGCCGCCCGCCGAGTCGAGCGCCTCGTCGCGCGCCGCCTGCCAGGCCGACACGAGGTCGCCGTCGGGTTCGGTGGCGATGAGGTGGTCGCCGAGCGGGGCGAACCGGGCGATCGACTTGTCGCCCGAGACGGCGAGCCCGAGCGGCACTCCCTCGTCGGGCAGATCCCAGATGCGGGCCGAGTCGACGCGGAAGTACTCGCCCTCCCAGGTGACCAGCTCGCCGGTGTGCAGCGCCCGGATGATCTGCACCGCTTCTTCGAACATGTCCTGCCGGGCATCCACCATCGGCCAGCCCTCCCCCACAACGTGCTCGTTGAGGTTCTCGCCGGCGCCCAGCCCGAGAATGAAGCGCCCGTCGGCCAGCAGCTGCAGCGTGGCGGCCTTCTGGGCGACGACCGCCGGGTGGTACCGGATGCTCGGGCACGTCACATAGGTTGCGAGCTCCACCCGCGTGGTGGCCTGCGCTACCGCACCCAGTAGGGTCCAGGCATAGGGGGCGTGCCCCTGGCTGGTGAGCCAGGGCGAGTAGTGGTCGCTCGACACCTCGAAGTCGAAGCCGATGTTCTCGGCGGCGACGGCGTACTTCACGAGGTCTGTGGGGCCGCTCTGCTCGGTCATGAGGGTGTAGCCGAATCGAGTCACGAGGTTCTCCTGTGCTGGGGGTGCGGGTCACGCTTCGTACCCGTCAACGATCCCGCCGCCGCCCGATCGTGGTCAACCCGGCCGGGTGGCGGTTGCGCTCGTGCGGGGGCTCGGCTATGGGTGCGGTGGGCGGCGCTGCGAGGCGGTGCCGCACAAGCAGTGCGGCGAGGTCGCGAGGCAATCCGATCGCCGCGTTAATTCCGAATGAAGAGTGCGCGGGCGAAACGGTCGGCGCATCCTGCCCCCAGCCAAGCTCGGTAGACTCGAGGGCGTACAGAGCTGGGCACGACCATTGGGTGGTTTGAACTGAAGATCTTGAGCTACAACCTTCGCCGGCACGCGGCCACGGCCGAACTCGACAGGTTGGTTGAGCGATACCCCGTCGACGCCCTCACTCTGCAGGAGGGCGACGGTGTGCGCATGCCCACCGAGATCGGCGGCCTGAAACTGGCGAGCGCCACGTACAAGAGCGAGCTCGGCCTGGCCATCTACTACAACCCCGAGCGGTTTGCGGCCCACGATTCGCACGCCTTCGAGCTGCGCCGGGCCGTGCACGACCGCATGCTGCTGCCGGGCATCGAGCGCCTGCTCACCACGCACCTCGTCGACGTCGAGACGGGGCAGGATGTTCAGCTCGCCTCCTTCCACGCGTCGCCGCTCTCGGCCACGAACCTGCTGCGCCGCCGCCAGATCAGGGCCGCGCTCACCCACCTCGACACCCTCAGCCCCGATTCGCCCACCCTGATGGCGGGCGACTTCAACTATCCGGTGCTGCGCAACAAGCTCATCCGGCAGGTCGAGAAGGCCGGATATTCGCTGTCGCTCAGCGACGGGCCGACCTACTTCTATACGAAGTCGATCGCGTATCACTTCGACTTCCTCACCTCAAAGGGTCTCGACGTTCAACTCGTCGAGACGCTCCCGCAGGGGCTCAGCGACCACCGCCCCATCATGGTCACGGCCGAGATTCTCAAACGCGCCAAACTCGACACACCCGCGGTCTCGACCGACACGGCCCCGACCGACTCGGTCTTCAACGAGGTCGACTAGAGGCGCGGCCGGCGAGGTCGTACGCGGCGGTTTCGATGCGGCGCTGGGCGCCTACTCAACCAGCGGATTCAGGCGCACACGCGGGTTTCGATACGGCGCTGCGCGCCTACTCAACCAGCAGCCTCAGGCGCACACGCGGGTTTCGATACGGCGCTGCGCGCCTACTCAACCAACGGCCGCAGACGCACACGCGGGTTTCGATACGGCGCTGCGCGCCTACTCAACCAGCGGCCTCAGGCGCACACGCGGGTTTCGATACGGCGCTGGGCGCCTACTCAACCGGCGGAGGAACGTCCGCTGGTCGAGTAGCCGCCGGCGGCGGCGTATCGAGACCTCCGCCGTCAGTCCCGGCGCAGGATCTTGCCGGGGTTGAGGTTCTTGCCGGGGTCGACGGCGGTGAACATGCCCTGGATGAGGTCGGCGCCCGCGACCGAGATGTCTTGCTCTGTCCACTGCGAGTGCTCGACGCCCACGCTGTGGTGGTGCGACAGCGTCGCGCCCGAGTCGATGAACGCCTGCTGGATGGCCGACTTCACCACGTCGTACTGCGCCAGCGGGTCGACCCCGTCGTGCGTGAACGCGAACGTGAAGTAGAGGCACGCGCCGGAGTGCATCGAGTGCGACAGATGGCACATGATCCAGCCGTCGACGCCGATCTCGCCGTAGGCCTTGTTGGCCGCGGCGAAGACGTTGTCGTACAGCGGCTTGAGCTTCGACCACGGCGCGGCGGTCTCAGAGACGTCGGCCGCGGCACCGCGGTCGAGCAGGAAGTCGCGCAGGTAGGGCGTGTCGAACTTCTTCTGGTCGTACAGCGCACCCGGGCCCTTGCCCAGCGTGATCGCGCCGTGCTTCTTCAGGATGTCGCCGACGACCGACTTCTGGTGCGACACGTTCGCCGCTGAACCCTCGTAGCCGATGAACGACAGGCAGACCTCGTCGAGGTTCCAGCCGCGCTTCTGCAGGAACGCGAAGAGGGCCTTCTGCACCTGGCCGCTGATGCCGTGCGATGCCTTCGACGTCGAGAAGGAAAAGGCGGTCTCCCGGGCATCCGACACCCGCGTGATGGAGGGGGCGGCGTCGCTCTTGTTGATGTCGTGCATGGCGGCGAGGCCCGAATCCCAGTCGCGGAACAGGTAGCCGATGACCTCGCGCCGGGCCGGCAGCCTGTGCACCTGAACGGTGGCTTCGGTGATGACGCCGAGTCGCCCCTCGCTGCCGAGGATGGCTTCCCGCACGCTGGGCCCGTTGGCCGACGACGGAATCGGGCGCACGACGAGCACTTTGCCCGGCTGCACGACCCGCAGGCCCTTCGTGATCTCGGCGATGTCGCCGTACTTGTCGCTCTGCATGCCCGACGAGCGGGTGGCGATCCAGCCACCGAGCGTCGAGTAGGTGAAGCTGTCGGGCTGGTGACCCATGGTCCAGCCGCGCGCGTTCAGCTGCTCTTCCATGTCGGGGCCGAGCACGCCGGCCTGGATGACCGCGAGGCCCGAGTACTCGTCGATGTCGAGCACCCGCGACATGCGCCCCATGTCGAGCGAGATGACCGGGCGCGTCTCGGTGGGCATCGGCTCGAGCGAGCCGACGATGTTGCTGCCGCCGCCGAACGGGATGATCACGGCGTCGCTCGCGACCGCGAGGTCGACGATGCGCTGCACTGCGCTCTCATCGGCCGGATAGACCACCACGTCGGGAATGCGGGGCAGGATGCTCGCCCGCAACCTGATCAGGTCGCGGATGCTCTTGCCGTACGTGTGCACCACACGCTCTTCGTCGTCTTTTGTGGCGTACTCCGGCCCGACGATCGTCGTCAGGCCGTCGAACAGCTCATCGGGAGCCTGGCTGGCGGGCACGTCGAGCTCGTCGAACGAGATCGGCGGTACCGGCTCCTTCCACACATCGATGCCGACGGCATTCACAACGAACGGCGCGAACCCCGGCTTGTCTTCGTGGTGAAAACCCACACCCTCGACGCCCCAGCCCCACCATTTCATGTGCTTGACGTCGGTCATGCGGCTCCTTTTTCATTTGTGTCTGTGTCGGCGCCGGCACTGCCGACGCTCGGGTGATCGTGCACGTTGGTGCCGGCATCCGCCGCCTGCAGCGCCTTCTGCGTCAGGTGCAGTTCACGCACGGTCTTCTCGATGCGCTGGTTGAACTGCTCGACGGTCTCGCCTTCGCCGGCGACCAGGGGTTCGCCGAACGCCACGTAGACCGGCGGCCGGCCGGGAACGGGCCAGTTGCGGCCCCGCGGCATGGCCTCGGTGGCACCCACGAGCGCCATCGGGATGCACGGGATGCCCGCCTTGATGCAGAGCGCCGCGGCGCCGGCCTTGAACGGCGCGATGGTGCCGTCTTTCGAACGGGTGCCCTCGGGGAAGACCAGCAGCGGAACGCCGCGCTTCAGCAGCTTGCCGGTGAAGCCGTTCGACTTCGCATTAGCACTGCGGTCGACGGGGAAGGCGTTGAAAAACAGGGCGGTGAGGCCCTTGCGCCACCACACGTCGAAGAAGTAGTCGGCGGCGGCGGCCGCGGCGAGGTAGCGCGACAGGCGGCTGGGCATCGAGCCGAGGATGAGCGGGGCGTCGAGGTGACTGGAGTGGTTGGCCACCACGATGTAGGCCCCGCGAACCGGCTTCACCTTCTCGCGGCCGGTGATGTTCACATGCACCAGAGACCAGATGACGGGCTTCAGAATCAGGCGTTGTGCAACGAACCGGGCACCAGCCTGTGCCTTCGAGGTGTAACGATTGCCGAACTCCACCTGCCCAGCGTACTCAATCGACGCTGGGAACCGAAACGGCGCCGAAAAGCGCGCCCGCGGCGGTGACGGTACTATTTACGTCAGTGGGCCCGGCTCGATGAAATGCGCCCGGAGATGGCGCGGATGGTGCTGCGGGGCAGGTGCCGCGCGAACAGCATCAAGAACTTGAAACGAGCAGAAGGGATCGAGATGACCTTGCCCTTGGCGACGTCGGAGAGGCACTCGGCGACGAGTTCGTCGACGTCGATCCACAGGAATCCGGGAATCGACGACTCACGTATGCCTGCACGTTCATGGAACTCGGTGTGCACCCAGCCCGGGCAGAGGGCCGTGACCTGCACGCCGCTGCCCGCCAATTCGACCGCGAGGCCCTCGGTGTACGACGTCACCCACGCCTTGATTGCGGAGTAGCTGCCCATCGTGATGTACCCGGCAGTGCTCGAGATGTTGATGATCGTGCCCGTACCCCGAGACCGCATGCTGCGCCCGGCCGCGGCACCGAGCATGAGCACCGCGCGACCCATCACGTTCAGCGCCAGCTCGTGCGGTGTGGTGTCTTCGGCGAGCAGTGGCGTATGTATGCCGAAACCGGCATTGTTCACCAGAACGTCGATGGGGGCGTCGGCTCGGCCCAGGATGTCGGCGACCCGAACCACGTCGTCACGGTTCGCCAGGTCGGCCGAGACGGTCTCGACCTCGACGCCGAAGGCGTGGCGCAGGGAGGCGGCCGTCTCGTCGAGCCGGGCCTGGTCGCGGGCCACCAGCACGAGGTTGTCACCCCGCTCAGCGAACGTGCGAGCGAACGCAGCACCGATGCCCGAGGTGCCACCTGTAACAAGAGCCGTAACCATGGCAACCAAGATACGTCACCGCAGCGAACGACTACTGTGCAACAGGAGAAATCCCGGCGCAGACCGCGGTTCCACCGTTTCGACCGGCCTGGGAGGCCCCCGATGACCAACCCGAACAGCATCTCCGGTGTGCAGGGCGCGAGCGCCGCCGCCGACGGCGACTTCGACATCCGCGCCTACACCCGCACGGCTGCCGGCAGCCACGCCGACAGTCTTCCGCTCGAGGCGTTCGCCGAGCATCCACTCGCCGCCACCACGCTGCGGGCCATCGCCTACCTGCGCGACCTCGAGCGGTTCACCATGCACCACATGCGCGACGTGCTCGTCACGCCCTCGCACAAAGACGCCAGGCTCACCGCCTTTCTCGCCACCTGGGCGTACGAGAAGTTCTGGATCGCCGACGCGTTCGACCGCATTCTGGCGGCACACAGTTCGTTCGTGCCGGCGAAGAACCGCGCCCGGCTGAAGGTCGTGCGGTTCGCGCGCGAGTTCGTCGATCGGGTATCGCCGATCTTCACCGCCGTGCGCGCGAACCTCATCGGCGAAGACTTCATCTCGATCCACGTCACCCGCGGCTTCATCGACGAGCTGGTCAGCCGCGCCACGTACAGTCAGATCGTGCAGAAGGATTCGAACGCCGCGCTGGCCGAGATCCTCGGCGGCTTCCAGCAGCTGCGCGACCGTCATCTGCAGTTCTTCGAAGGCGAAACCCTGCGGCGACTGGAAGAATCGAGTTCGGCCCGCAGGCTCACCCGGTCGTCGCTCAGGCGCGCGTGGAGCCCGACCGGAACCACAGAGCAACCGACCCAGGAGACCCGTTTCATGATGACCTACCTGTTCAGCGATGCCGCTGGGCGAGCCGACGTCACGGCCGTAGACCGGGTCGTCGACTCGCTGCCCGGCCAGCGCGGCCTCGCTGTCATGAGCAAGGCCGCCCGGCGCTACGGCGTGAAGGTCACCGCGTGAGCCCGCGCACCGCCTCCAGCGACACGGCCCGCTCGGCCTTCTCGCCCCTCGAGGGCCAGCACATCATGCTCACCGGGGCCACCGGCTTCGTGGGCCAGGCCATTCTCGAGAAGCTGCTCGCCGACTACCCCTCCACCCGCGTCACGCTGCTGATCAGGCCGAAGGGTTCGCTCACCGGCCAGGCCCGGCTGAAGAGCCTGCTGCGCAAACCGGTCTTCTCGAAGTGGCGCGAACGCGTCGGCCAGGAGGAGGTCGACCGGGCCGCCGCCGAACGCATCACGGTGGTCGAGTCGACGATGGGCGACGTAGCGAGCCTGCCGTCAGACCTCGACGTGCTCATCCACAGCGCATCGACCGTCTCCTTCGACCCGCCCATCGACGAGGCCTTCAAGACCAACGTCGGCGGTGCCGTCGG
Source organism: Subtercola sp. YIM 133946 (assembly GCF_036553535.1). Lineage (NCBI taxonomy): Bacteria > Bacillati > Actinomycetota > Actinomycetes > Micrococcales > Microbacteriaceae > Subtercola > Subtercola sp. YIM 133946. Next base: position 144,683 of record NZ_JAZHPE010000008.1, on the reverse strand, counting down.
CCTCTACGAGGCGCTGCTGCGTACCGGCTCAGACCCGCACGTGGTGCACGTGTCGACCGCGTACGTCGGCGGAATCCGCAAGGGCACCACGGTCGAGGCGTCGCTGAAGCACAGCGTCGACTGGCGGGTCGAGATGGCCGCGGCGGTCGCGGCACGCGCCCAGGTCGAGGCCTCCTCGCGGCGACCAGAGATCCTGCGCAAACTCATTGCCGAGGCGCGCACGCTGGTCGGCAAGGTCGGCCCGCAGGCCGTCGCGGCCGCGGCAGAAGAACGGCGCAACGAATGGGTGACCGCCCGCCTCGTCGACTACGGCCGGGTGCGCGCGCAGAGCCTCGGCTGGGCCGACGTCTACGCCCTCACCAAGTCGATGAGCGAACGTGTCGCCGAAGAGCTCTGGGCCGGCAACGGCCACCGCCTCTCTGTGGTGCGACCCGCCATCATCGAAAGCGCCCTGCGGCACCCCTACCCCGGCTGGATCGACGGCTTCAAGGTCGCCGACCCGCTGATCATCGCGTACGGCCGCGGCCTGCTGCCCGAGTTTCCCGGGCTGCCCGACAGCGTTCTCGACATCATCCCCGTCGACATCGTCGTCAACGCCACCCTCGCCGTGGCCGCCAACCCGGCCCCGCGCGACGAGCCCAAGTACTTCCACCTCTCCTCGGGCGGCCGCAACCCACTGACCTTCCGCGACATCTACGAGAACGTGCTCACCTACTTCAGGGCGAACCCGATTCCGGATGACCAGCGGGGCCACATCCGCGCACCGCTCTGGGCCTTCCCGGGCGCCCGCGCCATCGCCCGCAGCCTCAAGTTCGGCGAACGCACCAACGCGTACGCCCAGCGCGCCCTGCTGCGGCTGCCGTCGGGCAAGACGACCCGCAGCTGGCAGCGGCAGGTCTCGGCGCGCCAGACCGACCTCGAGATGCTGCGCGCGTACTCCGACCTGTACCAGAACTACACGCAGACCGAGATCATCTACGACGACAGCAAGACGGCCGAGCTGAACGACTCGCTGCCGACCGAGCAGCTGGAGAAGTTCGGCTTCGATGCCACCGACATCGACTGGGACCACTACCTGCAGCAGGTGCACTTTCCCGCGATCACCACTCTCATGCGCACGTTCAGCTCGCGCCCGCGGGCGAAGGCGCAGAAGGAGAAACCCCTGCCGCAGATCGAGAACGTGGCGGCGTTCTTCGACCTCGAGGGCACCGTTCTCGCCACGAACATCATCGAGCAGTACCTCTGGGTGCGGCTGGCGAGCGTCGACCGGTCGAAGTGGCCCGCCGAGCTGACCAACCTGTTCGGCTCGCTGCCCCGCTACATCGCGGCCGACCGTCGCGACCGCGGCGAATTCCTGCGCACGTTCCTGCGGCGCTACGAGGGTGTCGACGAGGCCGCCCTGCGGTCGCTCATCCACGACTCCATCGGCGACGTGCTGCTGCAGCGCGTTCGCCCCGAGGCCGTGCGCCAGATTCGCAAGCACCGCGAGGCCGGGCACCGCACCGTTCTCGTCACCGGCGCCATCGACGTGTTCACCGAGCCGTTCACCTCGCTCTTCGACGAGGTCGTGGCGAGCACCATGCATTCGAAAGACGGCGTGTGGACGGGCTACCTCTCGAAGCCGCCGCTGGTCGACGAGGCCAGGGCCGCGTGGCTGCGGCTTTACGCCGAGCGTGGGGGCATCGACCTGTCGAAGTCGTACGCCTACGGCGACAGTCACGCCGACCGCGCCTGGCTCGAGCTGGTGGGCAACCCGCAGGCGGTGAACCCCGACGCGGCGCTGTACCAGCACGCCACGGTGAAGCACTGGCGCATCCACCAGTGGAACGACCAGGCGCGCTCCAGGCTCGACACGATCAACGAACTGGTGCGCGGCGACATGGCGAGCACCACCCACGCCCCCGTTCCCGCCTCCGCAGCCCCAGCCGCCCTGCCGGCTCCCGCCGCCCCCGCCGCCCCGCAGGCTCCCGCCGCCCTGCCAGCCACGAAAGAGACAGACCATGAGTAGACCAGGCTTCGTTCTGAGCGTCGACGCGCAGACCCCGCCCCTCGTCGTATTCCAGGGCGAGAAGGTGCTGCTCGAGCGGCTGCCGGGCGGCTCGAGCGTGCTGTATCCGCCTGACGCCCTGCCGGGCATCCACCAGCTCGACGCCGAGATCTCGCACGCGCTGGCCCATCCGGTCGACAGCGAGCCCCTCGCGGCCCTGCTGCACCGTGACAGTCGCGTGACCATCGTCTTCGACGACCTCTCGCAGCCGATCACCTCTCGAACGGCTCCGGATGTTCGGCAGCGCGTCATCGAACGAGTGCTCGAACTGGCGGCAGCCGCCGGGGTCGACGACGTCGAGCTGATCGCCGCGACCGGGCTGCGCCGCCGCCTCACGCCCTACGACCTGCAGCGTGTGCTCGGCGAGCGCGTCTTCGCCTCGTTCTTTCCCGAGAGACTGCACAGCCACGACGCCGAAGACGGCGACCTGGTCTCGGTGGGCACCGCGCCAGACGGCACCCCCATCGAGATCAACGCCCGCGTGGTGTCGAGCGACCTGGTCGTCTCGGTGCGCCTCGCGACCGCCGTCGCCAACGAGGGTGCCGCGGCCGTGGCCACCAAGCTCGCGAGCGCTCGCACCGCCCGCGCCCTCACCTCGCCGCTCGTCACCGCGGCCGGCATGGGGCTCGGCACCGGAGCCGGCACCACGGCGTTCGACGGCCTCGTCGACACGATCGGTGACTCGGCGACCGTCTTCACGATCGACGTCACGCTGACGCCCGAGCCCACCGGGCCGGCCACCGCGTTCCTCAGCAAGCGCGAGCGCGAGTGGAGCATCGGCGACCGCGTGCTGTCGGCCGGAATCCAGGCGGCCACGAAGATCCTGCCCTCCCGCGCCAGGGTGGGCCTGTCGCAGGTGTCGGGCGTCGGCTACGGCGTCACGTCGGTTCTGGCGGGCAAGCCCAGCTCTGTGCATCCGCTCACCGAGACCTTCCTCGCCCAGCAGCAGGTCGGCCAGGTCGACGCGCCAGCCGATGTCGCCATCTTCGGCATTCCGAACCCGGCCGGCGTCGGCACCGCGCTGAACCCCGTGACCGCGGCCAGCCTCGGTCTCGGCCAGATCTTCAACGGGTCGACCGCCGAGCCCGTGGTGCGCGCCGGCGGAACCGCGATCTTCTACCACCCGCTGACACCGTGGTTCCACCCGCTCTACCACCCGGCCTACGTCGACTTCTTCGCCGACGCGCTCAGCGTGACGAGCGACCCGCGGGTGCTGTCGAGCGACTTCGAAGACCGGTTCGCGACCGACCCGTGGTACCGCCACCTCTACCAGACGAGTTACGCGCACCACGCACTGCATCCGTTCCACGCCTGGTATTCGGCGGCGCCGGCCATCGAGCACCTCGGCGAGGTCATCTTCGTCGGCGGCAACCTCGAGTCGACGAGGCGGCTCGGCTTCAAGGCCGCCAGCACGCTCAACGACGCGCTCGAGATGGCCTCCGACACCGTGGGCCTCGACCCCTCGATCACCTATGTGCACGGCGCACCGGTGAGCATCTCCGAGGTCAGCTGATGGCTGCGCCGACGCGGGCGGCCGTTCGACTGCTGGTGAACCCGGTGGTACGCGGGCGGGAGTACCTGGCCGAGCTGCCCGGTCCGTTCGTCTTCGTGGCGAACCATCCGAGCGAGTTGGATGCCCCGCTGGTGTCGCAGGTGCTATCGGGGCTGGTGCCGCGACTGGTCAGCGTGAGCGCGGCGCCTGCCACGGGCATCCGGGAGCGCGCGGAACGTTCGCTCGGGCTGAGGTCGGCGAGCACCCTGCGGGCGTTGCTGGAGCGCGGGGTGAGCGTTCTGCTCTTTCCCGAGAACCGGCGGGCCGACGACGGGTCGCTGCAGCCGTTCAATCTGGGGGCCGCCCAGCTGGGAATCCGGGCCGGCGTGCCGATCGTGCCCGTGACCATCGTCGGCAGCTACCGGGCGCTGCCGCCCTGGCGCCGGCTGCCCGAACCGTCGCGACCGCGGGTCGATGTGATCTTCGGGCGACCAATCCAGGTGACCTCCGGCTCCGAACCACGTGGACTGAACGAACAGATCGTCACCGCGATCACGCTCGGGCTGGCCGAGGCGAGACAGGGCTGGTACGGAGCGCTGAGGGCGGAGGCCGACGGAACGCTCGGCGACGCCGGAGCCACCGTGGCCGATGGCGTCGATGCGGCACGGTGGCGGCGGGTCTGGAAGGCGACGCAGCCCGACACCACTCCGCGGCGAACGGTTTGGGTGAAGTAGACAACGGTTCGGCGGACTGAGCAGGGTTTCGGGCCTGCAAACGTTACATCCCACGCAGATTTACAGAAATACCTAGCAGAATAGCCAGTACACCGGCGATTCACGAGAGAAACAGGAGGATGGGGAGCGACTCGTACGCGAGCCGTACCTCTAGTGCTCATGGCCTTCGACATCGACAGCTACACCAAGACCAGCAAGAACGTGGCGTGGGAAGACCTCGACTTCGAAGACTTCCGCACGAACCCCCTTCCTCCCGACACCCTGCGCGTCATTCGATATATGGCCGATGTGGAATATCACACCGTCTGCTATATGCGCGACATGCTCGTCACCCCCTCGCACCGCGATCAGGACGTCACCGGCTTCATGACGATGTGGAACCGTGAGGAGTTCTGGCACGGCGAGGCCCTCGCCGACGTGCTGCGGATGCACGACATCACCCTCGAATTCGACGAGCTCAAGTCGAAGCGCCTCAAGCTCGGCTGGAAAGACCGGCTCGACCCGGTGAAGCAGTCGGTGCTGTCGAACCTGGTGGGCAAAGACTTCATCGCGGTGCACATGATCTGGGGCGCCGCCAACGAGTGGTCGGCCGTCGCCGCCTACAAGCGCCTCGCCGAGATCGAGGGCAACCCGGTGCTCGCCGAGCTGCTGAAGCGCATCGCGATGCAGGAGGCGCGGCACGTTGCGTTCTACGCCACGCAGGCCCGTGAGCGCCTCGGCCGCAGCGTGGTGGCGCAGAAGTTCGCCCGCTTCGCGCTCGGCAAGTTCTGGGGCCCGGTCGGGTCGACCATCATGGACAAGACCGAGGTCAAGCACGTCATGGGCCACATCTTCGGCGGCCCCGACGGTCGCAAGGCGATCAATGCCATCGACGCCCACATCGCCAAGATGCCCGGTCTGGCCGGGCTGACCATCGTGTCAGACTCGCTCGACGCGAACGGTATCGCGGCGTAGGTTCGGCTCGGGCGGGGGCTGCGGATGGCGTCGGATGAGGCGGCGATGTCGGGTGTGGCCGCGGCGTCGGGAGTGGCTGCGGCGTCGGGAGTGGCGGCGACGTCGGGAGTGGCTGCGGGTCGCTCTGGCGGATTGCGCCGAGCGGCCATCGTCTACAACCCCACCAAGGTCGACCCGGCACGGCTGCGCAGCCTCGTCACGAAGGTCGAGGCCGAGGCGGGCTGGGCGCCGAGCCTCTGGGCCGAGACGACGGTCGACGACCCGGGTGCGGGCGTGGCACTGCGGATGCTCGGGCAGCAGCCCGACGTGGTCATCGCGGCGGGCGGCGACGGAACCGTCAGCGCCGTAGCCCAGGCGCTGTGGCAGCAGGAGGTGCCGCCGGGCATCCTGCCGGTGCCGCTCGGCGTGCTGCCTGTCGGAACCACGAACCTCTTCGCGCGGGCCCTCGGGCTTCCCCTCGGCCGTCGCCGGCGACTGCAGGCGGTGCGGGCAGCCTTCAGCGACGACGTGCACACCGTCGACGTGGGGCTCGTCGAGGCGACGCTCGTACCTGCAGCCGGGCCGGCGTCTCGGGCCGAGGCGGGGCGGCGGTCTGCGTCCGGCGCTCGGTCGGCTCGCGGCGCGTCGGGCGCGCAGCCTGCGCAACCCGCGCCGCTCGCGCAACCCGCGCAGCCGACAGAGCCCACAGAGCCGGCCGAGCGCGCGCAGTCAGTCAGCCGGGCGTTCCTGGTCATGACCGGCATCGGCGTCGACGCACACATGGTCGTCAACACCTCGGCCCGCGGCAAGAACACGTTCGGCTGGACGGGTTACATCTCGGCCATTCTCGGCTCCTTCGCGAGCAACGCCCGGTTCGGCCTCTCGTACATGCTCGACGGGGTGGCCGCAGAGCCGGCACCGGCCCATACGATCGTCGTCGGCAATGCGGGGGTGCTGCCGGCGGGCATCCGCATGATCCCGGGCGCCCGCATCGACGACGGGCTGCTCGACGTGGTCGTGCTTCGCCCCGTGGGGCTGCGCGGCTGGTCGCGCGCCGTCTCGTGGTTCGTGAGCACCAATACGCCCTCGTTGCCGCGGCGATCGGATGCCCGTGCCGCTGCCCGGGGCGAGACCCTCGCCGCCTCGACCGCCGTCACCCACGGCCGCGGCACCACCGTCTCGTTCGCCGCCGCCACCCCCCAGCACTTCGAGATCGACGGCGAATACCTCGGCTTCGTCACCGCCGCCTCGGCCTCCATCGTGCCCGCGGCCCTCCGCGTGCGCGGCGTCGCGGCTCCCTCCCCCAGTGGGGTATCGTCCATCCGCGACGTCGGCGTGGGGGCGCGGTAACGTCGAGGGGTGAGCGAAGACGAGGTGGGACGGGTCGCCCGCGAGGTGTTCGGGTGGGCGGTCGAGCGGCCCGGGCTCGGCGAGGCGATGCGAGCGCTGGTGGCGGGCGGCGACGTGCTCGCGATCATGCCGACGGGGTACGGCAAGTCGTCGATCTACGAGGTGACCGGAACGGTGCTCGGCGGCGTGACGATCGTGGTGTCGCCGCTCATCGCGCTGCAGGAGGACCAGGTTCGCACGCTTGGTGAGGTGACGGATGCTCCGCCGGCGGTCGCCCTCAATTCCAGCCACGGCGCAGCTGCCGAGCGCGCCTCGTGGCGGCGTATCGAGCAGGCGGGCGCCGGCTTCGTCTTTCTCGCGCCCGAACAGCTGGCGAACGAGAGCGTGCGCGGGCGCCTGGCTGCGCTGCAGGTGCGGCTCTTCGTCGTCGACGAGGCGCACTGCGTGTCGTCGTGGGGGCACGACTTCAGGCCCGACTACCTCGGGCTGGGTGACGCGATCGAGGCTCTCGGGCATCCGCCTGTTCTGGCGATGACGGCGACGGGGGCGTCGCCGGTGCGCGACGAGATCGTCGAGCGGCTCGGCATGCGCGACCACCAGCTGATCGCACGCGGGTTCGACCGGCCGAACCTGCACATCGCGGTGGTGCGGCACGAGTCTGACGCCGACAAGCGGCGGGCCGTGCGCGAGCAGGTCGAGCACCTCGAGACGGATGCCCGGCAGACCGGCCTCGTGTACGTGGCCACACGAAAGGACACCCAGCAGTATTCGGCCGAGCTGCAGGCGGCGGGCATCCGTTCGGCGGGCTACAACGGCGGCATGCCGGCGGGCGAACGACAGGCGGTGTACGAGCAGTTCATAGGCGACGAGACCGACGTGGTGGTGGCGACGAGTGCATTCGGCATGGGAATCGACAAACCCGATGTGCGTTTCGTGGTTCATGCGGCCGTCACCGACTCGATCGACAGCTACTACCAAGAGATCGGCCGGGCGGGCCGAGACGGGCAGCCCGCCGCCGTGACGCTGCACTATCGGCCTGAAGACTTCGCGCTGACCAGCTTCTTCGAGGGCGGCGAGCCCGACCGCGAGAAGGTCGAGCGGATGTTCGGAGCCATCGTCGCGGCACCCGGCGTCACCCGGCCAGAGCTCGCCGTCGCTCTCGACGCCCATGAGCGCGCCATCGCCCGCCTGCTGGGGCTGCTCGAAGACGCTGGCGTGGTCGCCGACGAGGCCGGACGTCTGACGGCCATCGACGTCTCGCCCGCGGAGGCCGCCGATCGCGCGTCGCGGCACGCCGAGACCCGCCAGCGCATCGAGCAGTCGCGCGCGGCCCTGATGCGCGAATTCGCCGAGACGCGGTCGTGCCGCCGGCAGGTGCTGCTCGGCTACTTCGGCGAGAACCTGCCCGAACCCTGCGGCAACTGCGACACCTGCGACTCGGGGAGCGCGTACGAGCAGGCGGCGCGCAGCGGCGCGGGCGCGTTCGCGGTTGCGAGCGACGACCACGTCGAGCAGGCGGCGCGCAACGGCGAGGCCGCATTCGCGATCGACGACCACGTCGAGCATGCATCGTGGGGGCCCGGGGTGGTCATGCGCGTCGAGTCCGACCGCATCACGGTGTTCTTCGGGCAGGAGGGCTACCGCGTGCTCTCCCTCACAGACGTCGAACGACACCACTTGCTCACAGTGACCCCGCCGCCCCCACCCGCCGGGTGACCGGCCCGTGTACGCTGCTGCCTGTGCAGCGGCACACGCCGCCCGCCGTGAGCGTCGCTCTGGCGTCGCCCCTGCGGTGCCCCTGCATCGCTCTGGCGGCGTCAGGCCGGCTCTCACCCGTCACTGTCCACCGCAACGAAGGAACCACCATGACCACCGTCAAGAAGCCCGTCGGAATGAGCAACAACCACTACGACACCCTGTCGCAGATCTTCCAGCACCCGACGAGCCACAACATCGAGTGGCGCGCCGTTCTGTCGCTGCTGACCGAGCTCGGGGCCGTCGAAGAGAAGCACGACGGCAAGTACACCGTCACGCTCGGCGACGAGTCTGAGACGCTCGATCGCCCCCGCGAGAAAGACATCGACGTGCAGATGGTCGTCGACCTGCGACGGATGCTCAGCGGAGCCGGCTACGGCCCCGAGCCCACCGACAGCTGAAAGGTGGCGGCTGGCGGCTGGCGGGTGGCGGCTGGCGGGTGGCAGCCGCCGGCTGGCGGGTGGCGGCTGGCGGGTGGCAGCCGCCGGCTTGCGGGTGGCTGCTGGCGGCTGGCGGCTTGCGGGTGGCGGGTGGCGGCTTGCGGCTGGCGGCTTGCGGGTGGCGGGTGGCGGCTGGCTGCTGGAGGCTGGAGGCTGAGGGCAACGGCTCAGGGCTTGAAGCTGGCGGTCGACGGCTGACGTCGACGCGCGCCCGCCCGGCGTAGGCTTGTCCCGATGCGTCTACTACTGATTCGACACGGCCAAACCATCGACAACGTCAATGGGGCGCTCGGCACCGTCATTCCGGGCCCCGGGCTCACCGATCTCGGGCTGACCCAGGCGGCGGCCATCCCGGCGGCCCTCGAGGGCGAACAGATCGACGCGATCTACGTCTCGACGATGAAGCGAACCTGGCTCACCGCGCAGCCACTCGCCGACGCCCGCGGCCTCACCTTCGAGGTCGTCGAGGGTCTGCACGAGATCGAGGCCGGCGACCTCGAGCAGCGCACCGACGAAGACGCGCACCGCACGTACATGGGTACGATCTTCGCGTGGTGGACAGACTTCGCCGCCCGCATTCCCGGCGGCGAAGACGGGGCCGAGTTCTATCACCGCTACGACGGCGCGATCTCGTCGATCGCGGCACGGCACGCAGCCGATCCCGACAGCACGGTCGCCATCGTGAGCCACGGCGCGGCCATTCGCGCCTGGGCCTCGTTCACGTCGCAGAACCTCGACGCGGAGTTCAGCCGCGTGCATCCGCTCGAGAACACGGCGGTCGTGACGCTCGAGGGTTCACCCGAATCGGGCTGGGTCACCACGGCGTGGGCCGACGAGCCGCTCGGCGGCGCGGCCCTCGAAGACCCGACCGCGGTCGACCCGACGGGTGAAGCCGCCCTCTGACGACGCCTCGCGGCCGACCGCGCAGGTGCGCCGAGCCCATATGGGGGTGGGCCGCTGGTGGAGGGCGGCCTACTCGTCGACGCCGACCAGCACGTCGGAGGCTTTGATGACGGCGTAGGCCTCCGAACCGACCGTGAGGGCGAGCTCGTCCACCGCCTCGTTCGTGATCGAGGCGGTGACGATCGAACCACCGCCGATGTCGATGCGTACGTGGGAGGTCGTCGCACCCGTGGTGACCTCGACCACGGTGCCCTTGAGCTGGTTGCGCGCGCTGATCTTCATGGTGTGCCCTTCTGTCTGGTTCGACCCTAGCGCGCTGCTTCGGCCCTGGCGCGCTGGTTCGGCCGTGGCCCACCCGGCCGCCCGGCCCGCCCGCCAGCCTGCCAGCCGGCCAGCGGGAGTAGTCTCGCACTCACACCTCGACCCCACCCACCACTCGTATCCACCACCCCACACCCGACAGGAGCACCCATGGATCTCGACCTCCGCGGCAGACGCGCCATCGTCTCGGGCGGCAGCAAGGGCATCGGCCTCGCGATCGCTGAAGCCCTCGCCGCCGAGGGCGCCCAGGTCGCCATCTCGGCGCGCGGTGACGAGGTCGAGGAGACGGCCGCACGCATCGCCGCCGAGTCCGGCAGCCGCGTGATCGGCGTGCGCGCAGACACCACCGACGACGCCTCGGTGCGAGCCATGGTCGAGACCGTCGTCGAGCGGCTGGGCGGGGTCGACATTCTCGTCAACACGGCCGCGACGCCGTGGTCGGCCTCGAAGAACGTCACCACCCTTGAGACCACCGACGACCTGATGCGCGGCGAGTTCGAGACCAAGGTGCTCGGCTACCTGCGCACCGCCCGCGCCGCCGCGCCGCACATGGTCGAGGCGGGCTGGGGCCGCATCATCAACATCTCGGGGCTGGGTGCCCGCCAGGCGAGCACCGCCGCACAGACGGTGCGCAACGTCAGCGTCTCGGCGATCACCAAGAACCTCGCCGACGAGCTCGGCCCGAAGGGCGTCAATGTGACGGTCGTGCATCCGGGTGTCACCAGAACGGCCCGCCTCACCGACCGGCTCGCGGCCCAGTCGGCCGAGCAGGGGGTCAGCGTGGATGCTCTCGAAGAGGCTCTGGCCACCAACTCCATCAGGCGGCTGATCGACGCATCAGAGGTCGCTGACGTCGTGGTGTTTCTGGCGAGCCCCCGCAGCGTCGCCATCACCGGAGACGCCATCGCCGTCGGCGGCGGAGTGCCGGGCCCGGTCTACTACTGAGATCGCGACGGTGCGGATGCCCGTCAGAGCCAGGGCAGGCTCACCGCCCACGCCGCGGCCCCGGCCGTGACGCCCGTCTCGGGCACCTCGAGCAGGCCGTCGGCCTCGGCCAGTCCCCGCATCATGGCCGACCCGCGACGGGCGCTGGGCACCGCACGCCCATCGACGAGCGCGTAGGGAACGAGCAGGGTCGTCGCGGCCCGCCCCTCGAGGTGCGAGTCGGCGACGACGCTCACGAGCGGATCGACGTCAGCTCCGCCGAGCACCCGAACGATGGGAACGGCGACGGTAAACAGCCCCGCCATCGCAGCCAGCGGGTTGCCCGGCAGGCACGCGATCAGGCTGCGGTTCTTCGCCCGCGCCAGAATGGTCGGGCCGCCGGGGCGCATGGCGATGCCGTCGAACAGCAGCGTCGCGCCGAGCTCGTGCAGGGCATCCCGAACGTGGTCTGCGCTCGAATGCCCGGTGCCGCCGGTGGTGATCACGAGCTGAGCGTCGCGCAGGCTCGACTCGAGGGCGGTGACCGTGCTCGACAGAGTGTCGTGGGCGCGCTGGTGGCCGAGCACGCGGGCTCCCACGTGCGAGAGCAGGCCGGGCAGCTGTGGTGCGAAGATGTCGCGCACCCGCCCGGGCGGCGGGCTGCCGTGCTCGTCGACCTCGTCGCCCGTGAAGACGAAGCGCACCGTGGGCCGCCGCACGACGTCGAGCACGTCGTGCCCACTCAGGGCGGCGACGGCGATGTGCGCCGGGTTCAGCCGGGCTCCGGCACGGATGATCGTGTCGCCCCGTCGCGCCTCCTCACCCGCGGGCCTGATGTGCTGGTTCTCGAACGGTTCGCCCGCGCGGGCATGCGCACCGAGCCGCAGCATCGGCGGAGCACCCTCGACCTCGGCGGACTCGCTGCGCAGCACCGCGTCGGCGCCCCGCGGAACGAGCGCGCCGGTCACGATCGGCACGGCCAGCCCCGGCTCGAGGCCGGCATCGGCGAGGTGCCAGGGGTCGATGACGCGCCAGGGGGCGGGGCCGCGCACGGCCCAGCCGTCCATCGCGGCCGAGGCGTAGTGCGGCACGTCGATGCGGGCGTGCAGGTCGAGGGCGAGCATGCGGCCGAGGGCGTCAGAGAGGTCGACGGTCTCAGATCCGTTGGGTTTCCCGGCGCCCGCGGCGATCTGCCGCGCCTCCCGCCAGCCGATGGAGCGCTCGGGCAGGCCCGCCCGGGTGCGTGGCGCCTGGCCGAGCGGATGCCGCGCCGCGGTCGGGCTCATCGACCGTCCCCGCTGCCTGCAGTGTCGTCGGATGTCGCGGCATTCGCGGCAGAGGTGTCGGCGGTCGTGGCGGTGGCGGGGGTCGTGGTGCTGCCGGTGTGATCGGCTGAACCGTCGGCGTCACCAGCGGCATCACGCCAGGTCGTCGCGAGGACAGACGCCGCCGCGGCCGCCGCCTCGAGCGCAGCACCGGGGGCCACGCCTTGGGCCGCGGCAAGGCCGGCGGCATAGCCGACGACGTAAGTGGTGAGCGGGGCGGCAGGGCGCACGACGGCGTGCGCGGCGACCCCGGCGAGCCCCAGCACGCGGTCGATGTCGACATCGTCGGGGTCGATGCGGGCTTTGGATGCGCCCGGCGCCGCGAGCTCGTCGGCGAGCGCGGCGACCCACCGCCTCAGCAGGTCGGCCTGGTCGTCGTCGGCGGAGGGAATGTTCATCGGGGTGTTCCTGACGGTGTCGTGGGTGAGGGGAGGGTGATGCCGAAGGCGGAGGCGTCGGAGGGGGTGTCGACGTCGTGCGTCGAGCCTGGTGGCACCGGCACCTGCCGCACGCGGAGCGGGCCGAACAGGCGACGGGCAGAGAGGTTCTCGAGCGGGCCGGCCCGGCGGGCGGCGGCGACCGCTTCGACGAGCGCGCCGGTGCGGTAGACAGCGGTGAGGTACTGGGGACTGCCGTCGTCGTCGACGGCCATGACGCCGTCGGTCTCGCTGCCGTGATCGCCGCCGACTGCGGCGAGGAGGGCAGCGACCGCCGGCGCGGCGTTCGGCATGTCGCAGGCCAGCACGATGACGAGATCGAGGGACTCGGGGGCGGGTGGGGCGAGGAGAACGTCGAGGCCCGCCGCGATGGCGGCCGCGGGGCCCGCGAACGGTGGCTCCTCGCGAGTGACGGTGACCCGCACGGGAGCAGACGCGGGGGCGTACCGCGGCGCGAGCGGCCCGGGCGGCGGGGTGCCGACGATGACGATGCGGCGGGCATCCTGAACCGCGTCGAGGGTGCGCTGCAGCAGGGTCGCCCCGTCGAAGAGCAGGGTCGCCTTCGGCACCCCGCCCAGCCGCGCCGACCGACCGCCGGCGAGCACGATCGCGCCTACGTTCATGTGCGTGAGTCTAGGCGGCAACTCCCGGCATGCCCGCCAGTGTGGGGCAACCGATTGTGCACCCACCACGCGGATGATAAGCCTGAGGGATGGGCCGAATCACCGTACGACGCAGAGTCACCCGCATCACCGTCGGCAGCGAGCCGCGGCGGCGCGAAGACATGCTGGCCGTCGAAGAGCCGCTCGAGATTCGTGTGGGCGGGTCTGCGCTCGCCATCACCATGCGCACCCCCGGGCACGACTTCGACCTCGCGGCGGGCTTTCTCGTCTCTGAGGGCGTCATCTCACGGCAGGAGCACTTCGGTGCGGCCCGCTACTGCGCCGGGGCGAACGCCGACGGCGAGAACACCTACAACGTGCTCGACATCACTCTCGCCTTCGGTGTACCGGCCCCCGATCCGAGCCTCGAGCGCAACTTCTACACGACGAGCTCGTGCGGCCTGTGCGGCAAGGCGAGCATCGACGCCGTGCGCACCCTGTCGGTCTACCCCGTCGCAGACGACCCCCTGCAGGTGTCGGCCGAGCTGTTGGCGAGCCTGCCCGAGAAGCTGCGCGAGGGGCAAGACGTGTTCGAGAAGACCGGCGGCCTGCACGCCGCCGCCCTCTTCGACGGCACCACCGGCGAACTGCTGGTACTGCGCGAAGACGTGGGGCGGCACAACGCGGTCGACAAGGTCATCGGCTGGGCCGTGACGAACGACCGCCTCCCCCTGCGGGGCACCGTGCTGATGGTGTCGGGCCGGGCCAGCTTCGAGCTGGCGCAGAAGGCGTCGATGGCGGGCATCCCCCTGCTCGCGGCCGTCTCGGCGCCGTCGTCGCTCGCCGTCGAACTCGCCACAGAGCTCGGGATGACCGTGGTCGGCTTTCTGCGCGGGCCGTCGATGGTCGTGTACAGCGCCGACCACCGCGTCACCAGCGGGCCAGACGACACCCGGGCCCTCGTCGACACCGCCCCGCTCGCACGTTCCCTTCCCACCGATCTGCACCTCGAGAAAGCAGCCACCCTGTGACCGAACGCGTGAAGCCGCTGTCGAACCGCCTGAAGGGCAAGCCCCTGAACGACGGCACGAGCTACCCAGACCTGAAAGTCAGCCACCCCGAGCACGAAGCGGTCGGCCTGCCTGGCATCTTCCACTCGATGGAGCCCGCCCTTCTCGACCTGGGCCCGGCACGCACGGCCAAACTTCTGACGTCGATCAACCAGAAAGACGGCTTCGACTGCATGAGCTGCGCGTGGCCCGACCCCGACAAACGCAAGGCGCTGGAGTTCTGCGAGAACGGGGCGAAGGCGGTCATCTGGGAGGCGACGCCCGTCACCGTTCCGAGTACATTCTGGGCCGAGTATTCGCTGACCGACCTGCTCAGCAAGTCGGAGTACTGGCTCGGCATGCAGGGGCGGCTCACCGAGCCGGTCTACAAGGCCGCGGGCTCCGACCACTACACGCCGATCTCGTGGAACGACGCCTTCGCGCTCGTCGCCGACCGCCTGAACGCCCTGCCCTCGCCCGACCAGGCGGCGTTCTACACGAGCGGCCGCACCGCCAACGAGACGGCGTTCATCTACCAGCTCTTCGTGCGCGCCTTCGGCACCAACAACCTTCCCGACTGTTCGAACATGTGCCACGAGTCCACCGGCACGGCGCTCGGCGAGACCATCGGCATCGGAAAGTCGACCATCGCGTACGACGACTTCGAGCGCACCCAGCTGATCATCATCATGGGCCAGAACCCGGGCACGAACCATCCGCGCATGCTGACCGCACTCGAAGACGCGAAGAAGCAGGGCGCGACCATCGTCGCGGTGAACCCACTGCCCGAGGCCGGGTTGTTCCGGTACAAGAACCCACAGACCGCACGCGGCCTGATCGGGCACGGCACCGCGATCGCCGACCAGTACCTGCAGATCAGGTCGGGCGGCGACATGGCCCTCCTGCAGGCCGTGGCCAAGCGGGTGCTCGACGCCGAGGCCGCCGCACCGGGCACCGTGCTCGACCACGACTTCCTCGCCGAGTACACCCTCGGCCTCGACGAGCTGAAGGCGCACCTCGCCGACCTCGACGAGGCCGACGTGCTCACCGCGACCGGGCTGAGCTCGGGCGAGATCGACGAACTAGCCGACCGCTACATGCACTCCGACCGCACCATCATCACCTGGGCGATGGGGCTCACCCAGCAGAAGAAGTCGGTCGAGACGCTGCGCGAGCTGATCAACTTGCTGCTGCTGAAGGGCAACATCGGCAAGCCGGGGGCCGGGGCATCCCCGATCCGCGGCCACAGCAACGTTCAGGGCGACCGCACCATGGGAGTGTGGGAGCAGATGAGCGACACCTTTCTCGACTCACTCGCCCGCGAGTTCGATTTCGAGCCGCCGCGCAAGCGCGGTACGGATGCCCTGCAGACCATCGAGGCCATGCAGCGCGGTGACATCTCGATCTTCTTCGCCATGGGCGGCAACTTCGTGGGGGCGATCTCCGACACGGCCGCGGCAGAGGCCGCCATGCGTGGAACGTCGCTCACCGTGCAGGTGTCGACGAAGCTGAACCGTTCGCACGTGGTGACCGGCGCCGAGGCGCTGATTCTGCCGACGCTGGGGCGCACCGAGGTCGACCTGCAGGCCACCGGGCCGCAGTTCGTCTCGGTCGAAGACAGCGTGTGCGCGGTGCACGGGTCGCATGGGCGCATCCCCCCGGTCGCGCCGGGCATCCTGTCGGAGATCGCGATCGTGTCGAGGCTGGCGAGAGCCACCCTCGGGGCGACCTCGAACATCGCGTGGGAATCGTTCGAGCACGACTACGACATCATTCGCGAGCACATCTCGCGCGTCGTGCCCGGCTTCGAGAACTTCAACACCGACGTGCGGCGGAAGGGCGGGTTCGTGCTGCCGAACGGCCCGCGCGACTCGCGCACCTTCAACACCAAGACCGGCAAGGCGATGCTGACGGTGAACACCCTCGAGCCGGTGGTGCGGCCGCCGGGGCGGCTCATTCTGCAGACGCTGCGCTCGCACGACCAGTTCAACACGACGATCTACAGCCTCAACGACCGGTACCGCGGCATCAAGGCCGGGCGCGACGTGATCTTCGTGAACCCTCTCGACATCGAGGAGCTGGGGCTGACCGACGGGCAGCGAGTCGACATCTTCAGCGAATGGCCGGGCGAACCCGACCGCGAGCTGCGCAACTACCGCGTGGTGTCGTACCCGACGGCGAAGGGATGCGCGGCGGCGTACTACCCCGAGGCGAACGTGCTCATCCCGCTGGCCAGCGCGGCCGACCGCAGCAACACGCCCGTGTCGAAGGCCATCCTCGTGCGCCTCGAGCCGGCGACGGCACTCGTCGCCGGCTAGAGCTCCGGCGGGCGCTCGTCGCATGCGCGCCACTTTGGCATAAGCGCGCCTACTCGAGCGGGCGCGCTTATGCCAAACGCGCGCGGATGCTGCGAGGCCTCCGTGCGGCAGCGGGCTGGTCGGCGTCGGCGTGTCAAGGGCTCGGGCGCACGACGGCGGGTGTCGGTGCCGGGTGACAGACTTGGGATCTGTCTCGAGCCGGGGCAGCTCCGGCTTACGCCTACCCGCCCGCAGAAAGCAGCCCCGCATGACGTCGCCCGATGCACGACCTGCCCCCAACGGCTCGGCCGTGCCCGCCGCTGCAGCCCCGCCCGGTACCGCGGCAGCCCCCGGCGCCTCTCCCGCTCAGGCCGCACAGGCGCAGGGGGCGCCACCCGCCGCTGCGTTCCGGTATCGCTGGCTGATTCTGGCCGTGATGCTCACGGCCGAGATCATGGACCTGCTCGACTCGACCGTTGTCAACGTGGCCGGGCCCTCGCTCGAGAAGAGCCTCGGGGCCGACTCGACCGGGCTGCAGTGGGTCATCGGCGGGTACGCGCTGACCCTCGGCGCGGGCCTGATCCTGGGCGGCCGACTCGGCGACCGCTTCGGCCGGCGGCACATGTTCCTGGCCGGGCTCGGCGCGTTCGTCGTGACCTCACTGCTGTGCTCCATCGCTCCCACGATCGGCCTGCTGATCGCGTTCCGCCTGCTGCAGGGCTTCGCCGCCGCCCTGCTTCTTCCGCAGGGGCTGGGACTGCTGCGAGCGGCCTTCCCGCCCCAAGACATGGGTAAGGCGTTCGCCGTCTTCGGCCCGGTGTTCGGCCTCGCCGGCATCTTCGGCCCGATCATCGGCGGTGCCCTCATCCAGGCCGACCTGGCCGGCACCGGCTGGCGCGCGGTGTTCCTGATCAACATCCCGATCGGCATCGCGGCCTTCGTCATCGCGTTGATCGTGCTGCCGAAGACCGTCGGTGACCGGGCGATCGCGATCGACCTGCTCGGCGCCCTCATCGTGATCGTCTCGTCGGCCCTGCTGGTGCTGCCGCTCGTGCAGGGCCAGGCCGCAGGGTGGCCCGCGTGGACCTACGTGAGCATGGTCGCCTCCGTCGCCGGCTTCTACCTCTTCACCGTGCAGCAGCGCTACAGCGCGAAACGGGGCGGAACACCGCTCGTCACGCCCGGCATCTTCCGCAAGCGCTCCTACCTCGTCGGCCTGGCCGGCATCGCCCTGTTCTTCGCCAGCAGCGTCGGAGCGCAGCTCGTCTTCACCCTCTTCCTGCAGCTCGGCCAGGGCTTCGACGCCGGCCAGGCCGGAGCAAGCGGAATCCCCCTGGCCATCGGCAGTCTCATCGGCGGTGCCCTCAGCGGCGCCGTGCTCGCCAACAAGCTGGGGCGTTCCGTTCTGCAGATCGGTGCGGTCATCCAACTCGCGGGGGCTGCCTGGCTCGTCTACTCGCTCGCCGACGTCAGTTCGTTCACGCTCTGGCAGCTGGTTCCGGGCCTGGTGCTCGCGGGCCTCGGCAGCGGTCTGGTCATCGCCGCGCTGTTCAACATCATCCTGGGTTCGGTCGACGACGCCGAGGTCGGGTCGGCCTCCGGCGTGCTCACCGCGGTGCAGTCGATCGCGTCGGCCGCCGGCGTGGCCGTTCTCGGCTCGATCTTCTTCGCCGCCCTGAACGTCGGCGATCCCAGCGCCGGCTACCAGAACGCGCTGATCACCCAGATCGTGCTGCTCGTCGTCTTTCTCGCCCTCACCCCGCTCTTCCCGCGCCGCGCCCGCCCCGAGGGCGACGGGTAGACTGAAGGGGAATCTGGTAACAGGCCTCGATTTGGGCCCGACACTCTGTCGATCATCGAGACGCCTGTGAGGTACATGTGGCCGCCGTTCAACTTCCACCGCTCGTCGGCGTGCGCGCCGCGACACCGCCCATCGAGCAGCGATTCACGCCGACGCCGGGCGAGGTGCAGGATGCCCTCGCCGAGGCTCGGGCGGGGCATCCGCTCGACCCGCGGCAGTACGAGACGCTGCTGCACGCGCGCGGGGCCGCGCTCGACGAGCTGCTCGGGATCGCGAGCGCGCTGCGCGACGAGGGGCTCGCGCACTCTGGGCGTTCGGGAGTCATCACGTACTCGCGCAAGGTGTTCATTCCGCTGACACACCTGTGCCAAGACAGGTGTCACTACTGCATCTTCGTGTCGACCCCGGGCAAGCTCGCGAAGGAGGGCAAGGCGCCATACCTGCCCATCGACGAGGTGCTCGAGGTGGCGCGGCAGGGCGCAGCGCTCGGCTGCAAGGAGGCCCTGTTCACGCTCGGCGACCGGCCCGAGAACCGCTGGCCGGCGGCCCGCGCCTGGCTCGACGAGCACGGCCACGAGTCGACGCTCGACTACGTTCGGCACGCCGCCCAGCGTGTGCTCGACGAGACCGGCCTGCTGCCCCACCTCAACCCGGGCGTCATGACGTGGGCCGAGATGCAGCGGCTGAAGCCGGTGGGGCCCTCGATGGGAATGATGCTCGAGACGACCTCGACCCGGTTGTGGGCCGAGAAGGGGCAGGCGCACTTCGGGTCGCCCGACAAAGATCCGGCCGTGCGGCTGCGGGTGCTCGACGACGCGGGGCGGTCGAAGATCCCCTTCACGACGGGGGTGCTGTTCGGCATCGGCGAGAACTACGCAGAGCGCGTCGATTCGATGCTGGCCATTCGGGCATCCGCTCGCCTGTGGGGGCACGTGCAGGAGACCATCGTGCAGAACTTCCGTGCCAAAGATGCGACGGCGATGATGCACGAGGTCGACCTCGAGACCGAGGAGTACGTGGCGGCGGTCGCCGTGACGCGGCTGGTGCTGGGGGCGGATGCTCGGCTGCAGGCCCCACCGAACCTGACCGACGCGGCTGAGCTCGCGCTGCTCATCCGAGCGGGCATCGACGACTGGGGCGGCGTCAGCCCGCTCACTCCCGACCACGTGAACCCCGAGCGGCCGTGGCCGCAGATCGACGAACTGGCGCGCCTGACGGCCGCGAGCGGATTCGAACTGCGTGAGCGGCTCACGGCGCACCCGCACTTCGTGCGTTCGCCCGAGGGGTGGATCGACGACGCGGTGCTGCCGGCGGTGCTGGCGCTGGCCGACGAGGGTGGGCTGGCGCGCGTGAGTGCGGGCGGCAGGGGTGGTGTTGGTGCAGCGGCTGATGTTGGTGCAGGTGCCGCAGTTGATGCTGGTGAAGCGGCTGGTGTTGGTGAAGCGGCTGGTGTTGGTGAAGCGGCTGGTGTTGGTGCGGTTGCGGAGGCTGTTGGCAAAGCGGACGCTGGTACGGCGGCTGGTGGTAGTGCGCGCGTGGGTGGCGGTGGTGCAGGTGCCGGGGCCTTTGCTGGTGCAGGTGCGGGCGGCGCCGGGGCAGGGGGCGCCGGCATCGCCGGCGCACTGCGCCGCGCCTGGGCCGACCCCGCAGGGTTGAGCGACGAGGAGTACGTCACGCTGCTGAGCGCCGACGGTGCCGAGCTCGAGGAGCTGGCCGCCGTGGCCGACGAGGTTCGGCGAGCGGCGGTGGGCGACACGCTGACCTACGCCGTCAACCGCAACCTCGACTCGTCACTCGTGCGGTCGTTCGAGGCGGATCGGCCGGGCATCCATTCTGCAGCCGGCGACGCCGTCGGGCTCGACGCGGATCAGACCCGAACGGGCGAAGCCGGTGTCGCCCGAGCGCTCACCCTGTCGCTCGACGACGTGAGCGCGCTCGCCGCGGAGGCGTGGGCCCTCGGCGCGACGGAGGTCTGCATGCAGGGCGTCGCCCACCCCAGCCTCGGCTCCGACGCCTACGCCGAACTCGCGCGGGCCGTGAAGCGGGGGGCGCCCGGGCTGCACCTGCATGCGTTCCGTCCGGCCGAGCTCGCCGACGGCGCGGCGCGGGCTGGGCTGGCGCTCGACGACTTCCTCGCGGCGCTTCGCGCGGCGGGTGTCGACTCGGTGCCGGGAACGGGCGCGCGCATCCTCGACGACGGGGTGCGGGCGCGGCTGAGCGGGGGCGCAGACGGCTCGGTGGCCGAATGGATGCGCGTGGTGACGGCGGCGCACCGCGCCGGCCTGCCCTCGACCGCCACGATGGTCTACGGGCACATTGAGACGCAGGCGCAGCAGGTGGCGCACCTGCGCACGCTGGCGCGCCTCCAGGATGAGACGGGCGGCTTCACCGAGTTCATCCCGATGCCCTTCGTTGCGGCGGATGCCCCGCCGGTCGTGGCCCCACCCGGCAGCACCGCGACCGCGGGCGGGCGGGCGACGACCGGGCCCGACCGCCGTGAGACGCGGGCCGTGCACGCGGTAGCCCGGCTCATGCTCGCCGGCCGCATCGACCACGTGCAGGCCGCCTGGACGAAGCTCGGCATCGCCGACGCACGCGCGGTGCTGCGGGGCGGCGCCGACGACCTCGGCGGGATCCTGCTCGACGGCGCGCTGAACCCCGCCGCGGGCGCCGAGGCGGGGCGCTCGCTCGAGCGTTCCGACGTGCTGGCGACGGCCGAGGCCCTCGGCCGCGAGCCCCGCCAGCGCACCACCCTCTACGCCGCGGTGGACCCGGCGGAGGTGCCGGCCGTGGCCGCGATCTCAACCGACACCGCCGCTGCGACCGCGACCGCGACCGTGACAGCCGCACCTGCCCTCTCCCATGACCGCTGACAACGGGGGCCATGCCGGCGTCAGCGGCCGGGGTGACTACGCCGAGCACCCAGAACACACCGAGCGCCCCGAACACCCAGAACACACCAGCCACCCCGACACCGAGGGCCCCGAGGGCCCCGAATACCCCGGGCGCACGGAGCGCCCCAGCCACACCGAGCGCCGCGAACACCCCCAACACGCCGCGCACACCGACGTCGTCATCGTCGGCGCCGGATTCGCGGGCATCGGACTGGGCATCCGACTACGGCGGGCCGGGCATCGCGACTTCGTCATCATCGAGCGGGCGGCCGCCGTCGGCGGCACCTGGCGCGACAACACCTACCCCGGCGTCGCGTGCGACATTCCCGCGCAGCTGTACTCGTTCTCGTTCCGGCAGAAGCCCGACTGGTCGCGCGTGTTCGCGCCCGGGGCCGAGATCGCCGAGTACCTGCGCGAGGCGGCGCGCGACGAGGGTCTTGAGCCGAACATCCGGCTCTCCACCCAGCTGCAGAGCGCCACCTGGGATGCCCGGCACGGCCTCTGGCGCATCACGACGTCGCGCGGCGACCTCACCGCGCGGGTGCTGGTGACGGCGGCCGGGCGCCTCTCAGAGCCGAGGCTGCCCGACGTCGAGGGCATCGCTTCGTTCGCCGGGCCGCGCTTCCACACCGCCGCCTGGCGTCACGACGTCGATCTGGCCGGCAAGCGGGTCGGCGTTGTCGGAACGGGCGCTTCGGCCGTGCAGCTGGTGCCCGAACTGGCGCGCACGGCGGGCGAGGTGGTGGTGTTCCAGCGCAGTGCGCCGTACGTGGTGCCGCGCGACGACCGCGCCTTCACGGCGTCGGAGCGGGCCTTCTTCGCCGAGCATCCCGAGGCCCTCGGCGCCGCCCGCGACGCCCTCTTCGCAGCGGCCGAGGCTGGCTTCGCCCAGAAGTCGCACGGCAGCACGGCCGCCGCCGAGCACCGCGCGCTGGCGCTCGGCCACCTCGAACGTCAGGTCGCCGACCCCGAGCTGAGGCGTCTGCTCACCCCCGACTACGAGATCGGATGCAAACGCGTGCTCATCTCGAACACCTACTTCGCGGCCGTCGCCTCGCCGACCGTCACCCTCGAACCCTCCGCCCTGCAGAGCGTCACCGCGACCAGGGCCACAGCGGCCAGCGGCGCCTCGTACGACCTCGACGCGCTCGTCTTCGCCACCGGGTTCGAGACCACCGAACTGCCCTTCAGCCGCCGCATCACCGGCCGCGACGGCCGCACCCTCGCCGACCAGTGGATGCTCGGCATGAGCGCCTACGCCTCGACGACGGTGCACGGCTTTCCGAACCTGTACGTCGTTGACGGCCCGCTCGCGAGCCTCGGCCACAACTCGGCCGTCGAGATGATCGAGACGCAGATCTCGTACATCCTGGGCGCCCTCGCCCACCCCGCGGCCGTGCTCGAAGTCACCGCCGGGGCCGAGCGCGACTACACGGCCGAGCTCGACAGAGCAAGCGCCGACACCGTGTGGCTGCGGGGCGGATGCTCGAGCTGGTACCTCGACGCCCGAAGTGGCCGCCAGACCCTTCTCTGGCCGGGTACCGCGGCCGCCTTCCGGGCTCGCAACGGCACCTTCGACCCGGCCCCCTACGTTGCGTCGCGCGCCTCGACCGCACACTCGTCGGCCACGCGCTCCTCAGTGCTACCCTCCTCAGCCCCACCCTTTTCGGCCACGCACTCCTCGGCCGCACCCTCCTCAGCCCCACACTCCTCGCCCACGCACTCCCCAGCTCCGCAGGCTGCGGCCGAGGCCGCAACGCCGCCGCCGTCGACGCCCCACCAAGCCGACGGGGCGCCCGTGCTAGCGTGAACGGTGTGACGAGACGACGCCATGCCTGAGCCGCTGGTCATCGTCGCGGGCGTCACGGGCGCCGGCAAGTCGACCATCGGCACCGCCCTCGCCGTGAAGCTGGGCGTGCCGTTCATCGACGCCGACGCACTGCACCCGCCCGCGAACATCTCCAAGATGGCATCGGGGCATCCGCTCACCGATGACGACCGACTGCCCTGGCTCGAGACGATCGGGCGCACGCTCGGCGAACACTCAGACACCGGGCTGGTCGTGGCGTGCTCGTCGTTGAAGCGAACGTACCGCGACCTCATCCGGTCGCTGGCTCCGCGCACGTTCTTCGTGGTGCTGACCGGGCCCCGCGAGCTGATCGCGGCGCGCCTCGCCGCCCGCACCGACCACTTCATGCCGCCCGCGCTGCTCGATTCGCAGCTGGCGGCGTTCGAACCGCTGACTCCGGATGAACGGGGCACCGACCTCGACATCGACATCGACATCAACACCATCGTCGACACCGGTGTGGCAGCCGTGACGGCCGACACGACGCACTGACCCGAGTCTCCGCCCCTCCCCACCCGGACGACTTCGCGCAAAGGGGGCAGCTCCCGCGGCTCAGGCCGCAGGGGCGACCAGGGCGTCGATGCGGGCCAGGTCGAGCGGGGTGAGCGGGGGCGCAGTGAGGGCGTGCACGTTCTGCTCGAGCTGCTGCACCGAGCTCGCCCCGATGATGGCCGACGTGACGGCGGGAGTGCGCAGCACCCACGAGAGGGCGAGCTGGGCGAGCGACTGCCCCCGGGCATCCGCCAGTTCGTTCAGGCTGCGCGCCATGGCGAGGTAGTCGTGCACCTTGTCGGGTTTCAGAAAGTGCCCGACGGCGGCGCGAGATGTGGGCGGGATCGTTCCGTCGAGGTAGCGGTCGGTGAGCAGCCCCTGCTCGAGCGGCGAGTACACGATCGCGCCGATGCCTGCCGTCGAGGTGGTGTCGAGCAGGCCCGACTGCTCGGGCCGCCGGTCGAGCATCGAGTAGCGGGGCTGATGGATGACCAGCGGCACGTTGTTCGACGCCAGCGCGGCCTGCGCTTCGAGCGTCTGCTCGGGCGAGTAGTTCGACACCCCCACGTAGAGCGCGCGCCCACTGTGCACGGCCGTCGCCAGCGCCCCCATTGTCTCGTCGATCGGCGTCAGCGGATCGAACCGGTGCGAGTAGAAGATGTCGACGTAGTCGAGGCCGAGCCGGCCGAGGCTGGCGTCGAGCGAGGCGAGCAGGTATTTGCGGGACCCGCCGTCGCCGTAGGGGCCCGGCCACATGTCGTAGCCCGCCTTCGACGACACGATGATCTCGTCGCGGTAGGGCTTCAGGTCTGCGGCGAAGATGCGGCCGAACGTGGTCTCGGCCGAGCCGTACGGCGGGCCGTAGTTGTTGGCCAGGTCGAAGTGGGTGACGCCGAGGTCGAAGGCGCGCCTGACGGTGGCCTGCTGCGTCTCGAAGGGTTTACTGAAACCGAAGTTGTGCCAGAGACCGAGCGAGAGGGCCGGCAGTTGCAGGCCGCTGCGACCTGCGCGGCGGTAGGGCATCGCGTCGTAGCGGCTGCTGTCGGCGAGGTAGGTCATGATGATCCGTTCGTGTCGTGAGACGATTGCAGTTGACGAGAGTGAAGTGGAAAACCGTGAGCTACACCCCAGCGCCCGACGAACCGACAGAGCCTGCCGATTCTGGCGACCCGGCCGGCGACCGCGCCGGCGACCGCAAGCCGAAACGCCCGTCGAACGGCCGCATCGCCATCTGGGTGGCCGTGGCGGCGGTCGGGCTGTACTTTCTGGGCAGCGGAATCTACGGCATCATCACCGGCGGCAACTGACCTCACCGGCGGCCACCGACCATCGCTGCCAGCAGACTCTGCGGGGTGGCCTCACGGGTCGACTGCTCGGAGGTAACTCGGCCTTCGGCCATCGTGTAGACCCGGGTCGTCATGGCGAGCAGTTCTTCGAGTTGCTCTGAGGCGAGCAGAACGCCGGTTCCGCTCGCGGCCAGCTGCACGATCAGGTCGCGGATCTCCTGCGCATCTTCGACGCCGGCGAGGCGAGTCGGATGATCGAGCATGACCACGCTCGGCCGCGACCCGGCCGGCAGGTCGAGCCACAGCCGCAGGGCATCCCGGTGCCGGTGCGTGCTCGCCGCACCGCCGCCCCGGCCAGCCCCACTGCCCCCGCCGTTCCCGCCGGCAGCTCCAGCGCCGCCGGCCGCGCCTGCCGCGCCACCCTCACCGCCGCCGACCAGGGCCGAGATGCCGCCGAGCCCGAACGCCGGTGCGGCCGTGCGGTACTGCCGGTTGCGGTCGATGAGGCCGAGTTTCGCCAGCCGCGCGAGCGCCGACGGTGTGACGCGCGACGGAATGCCCCCGATCAGCCCGAGGTCGTACTTGGTGTCGGCCTCGGTCGACAGGCTGAGCCCGGCGGCGATCGACTCCGCCGGCGACTTCGGCTGCACCAGCTGCCCGCGCAGGCGCAGCTCGCCCGACATCAGCGACCCGTACGACTTCCCGTAGAGGCTCAGCGCCAGCTCTGAGACGCCCGACCCGTCGAGACCGGCGAGGCCGACGATCTCGCCCTGGCGCACCGTGAGCGAGGCGTCGACGACCACGACCGACCCCGTGACCACCGGATGCAGCACCGTCCAGCCGCGCACGTCGAGCACGACCGGCCCGGGTTCGATCGCCTCGTGCCTGACCCGCCGCACGACCTCGATGTTCTGCGTCATGTACCCGATCAGCCGCGCCGCACCGCCGTCGAGACCGCCCCGGTCGTGCCCGTCGTGCGCGTCGTGCGCGCCGAGCCCGTCGTAGTCCCCGGTCCCGCCACCCGACCACGCGCCGCCGCCCCCGAGCGGCAGCGTCTCGACCGCGCTGCCCCGCGACAGCACCGTGACGCTCGAGGCCACCCGCCGCAGCATGTCGATGCGGTACGTGGCCACCACCACCGTGACGCCCGCCGCGCCGAGCCCCGAGATGCCGTCGGCTACGACCGACAGCTCCCGGGCATCCAACCCGCTGAACGGCTCGTCGATGAGCAGCACCGTGCGACCGGCCACCAGCGCGCGGGCGAACTCGACCACGCGGCGTTCGCCCGGCGACAGCTCGCTCGCGGGCCGGGCGACCTTGACGGTGGTCAGGCCGAGCGACGCGAGGAGCTTCTTCGTCGAGGCATAGAGGCGGTCGAAGTTGATGAAGCCGCCGATCGACGTCTCGTGCCCCAGGTACACGTTCTCGGCCACCGTCAGGTGCGGAACGATGTTCGGCTCGCCCCGGTCGACCGCGATGCCGGCAGCCTCGGCCTGCTCGTGACCGGCGAACCGGGCGACGACACCGTTCACCTCGAGCGTGCCGGCCCGAACGGGCAGGTACCCGCCGATGACTGCGAGCACCTCTGACGCACCTGACAGGTTCTCGCCGAGAACTCCGTGCACAGCCGCCGCCGGCACTTCGAACGACACAGAATGGATGCCCGTGCCCGCGCCCGACCGGGCCGAGACACCGCTCAGCTTCAGTCTCACGCGTGGCACGGGCATCCGTTCAGCCTAACCAGAACCGGTTACGGTGCGGGTGCAGATCGAGCGTGCCTACCGCCCACCCGACCGGCGCTTGTTGTACACGTCGAACGCCACCGCGAGCAGCAGAACGAGGCCCTTCACGGCCTGCTGCCACTCGATGCCGATGCCCATGATCGACATTCCGTTGTTCAGCACGCCGATGATGAGGCCACCGACGATCGCCCCGCCGATGGTGCCGACGCCGCCGGTCACCGCCGCGCCGCCGATGAAGGCCGCCGAGATGGCCTCGAGCTCGAAGCCGTCGCCGGCCTTCGGGCCGGCCAGGTTGAGGCGGGCGGTGAACACCAGGCCGGCGAGACCGGCGAGGAAGCCCATATTGACGAACAGCCAGAACGTCACCACGCGGGTCTTGATGCCCGACAGTTCGGCGGCGTGCAGGTTGCCGCCGATGGCGTAGATGTGCCGGCCGAACACCGAGCGGTTCATCACGATGCCGTAGATCAGAATGAGAACGGCCAGCACGATGAGGGTGACCGGGATGCCCTTGAAGGTGGCCAGCGCGTAGGCGAACAGCAGCACAGCGGCGGTCACCAGCACGAGCTTGGCGATGAACCAGCCGAGCGGCTCGACGTCTTGACCGTAGCTCTGCCGGCCCCGGCGGGTGCGGATCGACTGCACGACGAGCACGACGATCGCGATCACGGCGACGCCGATGGTCAGCGGGTCGACCTCGAGCTTGCCGAACACGTCGGTGATGAAGCCGTTGCCGAGGGCACGGTAGAAGTCGGGAAACGAACCGATGTTCTGGTTGCCGAGCACCACGAGGGTGAGCCCGCGGAAGATGAGCATGCCGGCCAGCGTCACGATGAACGCGGGTATGCCCACGTAGGCGATCCAGAAGCCCTGCCAGGCTCCGACCGCGGCGCCGATCAGCAGCGACAGCACGACGGCCAGCCACGCCGGCAGCCCCATGTTCACTGCGAACACGCCCGACACAGCCCCCACGAACGCCGCCACCGAGCCGACCGACAGGTCGATGTGGCCGGCCACGATGACCATGACCATACCGATGGCCAGAATCAGGATGTAGCCGTTCTGAACGATCAGGTTCGACACGTTCTGCGGCCGCAGCAGCACCCCGTTGGTGAGGATCTCGAAGACCACCACGACCAGAATCAGGGCGATGAAGATGCCGTTCTTACCCAGGTCGCTGAGCACGTGGCTGAGCGAGCGGGTGAACTTGTTGTCGACCGGGTTGACCCGGCCGCCGGCGGCGGTGTCGTCTGCCGGCTTCGTCTCGAGATCAGACATCAGATGCGTTCCTTCTCCATGGTCATGTATTTGATGAGCGTTTCGGGAGTGGCCTCGTCGATCGGCACTTCTCCGGTGATGCGGCCTTCGGCGATGGCGTAGATGCGGTCGCAGATGCCGATGAGTTCGGGCAGTTCGCTCGAGATCACGATCACGCCTTTGCCTTCGGCGGCGAGGCGGTTGATGATCGTGTAGATCTCGTACTTCGCACCGACGTCGATGCCGCGCGTCGGCTCATCGAGAATCAGCACGTCGGGGTCGGAGTAGATCCACTTGCTCAGCACGACCTTCTGCTGGTTGCCGCCGCTGAGCTTTCCGACCTTCGCGAGCACCGAGGGCGCCTTGATGTTCATCGATCTGCGATAGCCGTCGGCGACCTTGTACTCTTCGTTGTCGTCGACCAGCCCACCGTGCTCGAGCTTCTTGAGCGAGGCCATCGAGATGTTGCGCTTGATGTCTTCGATCAGGTTCAGCCCGTAGAACTTGCGGTCTTCGGTGGCGTAGGCCAGGCCGTTGTCGATGGCTTCCGACACGGTTCTGGTCTTGATCTCGACGCCGTTCTTGAACACCCGGCCCGAGATCTTGGTGCCGTACGAGCGGCCGAAGAGGCTCATCGCGAACTCGGTGCGGCCGGCGCCCATGAGACCCGCGATGCCCACGATCTCGCCGCGCTTGACGTTCAGGTTGACGTTGTCGACCATCACGCGGGTGGGGTCTTGCGGGTGGTACGCCGTCCAGTTCTCGACCCGCAGAATCTCGTCGCCGATGTGGGGGGTGTGGTCGGGGTAGCGGTGTTCGAGGTCGCGGCCCACCATGTCTTTGATGATGCGCTCTTCGGTGACGTCGAGTTTCGGAATCGTCTCGATGGCCTTGCCGTCGCGAATCACCGTGACCGTGTCAGAGATCTTCTTGATCTCGTTCAGCTTGTGGCTGATGATGATCGACGTGATGCCCTGGCCCTTCAGCGAGAGAATCAGGTCGAGCAGATGGTCACTGTCTTCGTCGTTCAGGGCGGCGGTCGGTTCATCCAGAATCAGCAGTTTCACCCGCTTCGACAGCGCCTTCGCGATCTCGACGAGCTGCTGCTTGCCCACGCCGATGTCGCGCACCTTCGTGGTGGGGTTCTCGCGCAGGCCGACCCGGGCGAGCAGCTTGGATGCCTCGATGTTGGTCTTGTTCCAGTCGATCAGGCCGAACGGGCCCTTGATCTCGTTGTTCAGAAAGATGTTCTCGGCGATCGACATGTAGGGGCTGAGCGCCAGCTCCTGATGGATGATGACGATGCCCTTGGCTTCGCTGTCTCGAATGTCGCGAAACTCCATCGTCTCGTTCTCGAAGACGATGTCGCCGTCGTAGGTGCCGAACGGGTAGACGCCGCTGAGCACCTTCATCAGCGTCGATTTGCCCGCGCCGTTCTCGCCGCAGATGGCGTGCACTTCACCGCGGGCAACGTCGAGGGTGACGGCCTGCAGCGCTTTGACGCCCGGGAAGGTCTTGGTGATGTTGCGCATTTCCAGGATATTGGTGGTCACAATATGTCTCCTCGGATGGGGTGTGGATGTGCGTGGGCGAGGTTGGGTGGGGGCTTCGATACGGCCCTACGGGCCTACTCGACCGGCGGGTGGCTGGTTGAGTAGGCCCGCGAAGCGAGCCGTATCGAAACCCGGGCGGCTGACTAGCCGTTCACCTGCGCCGCGGTGTAGTAGCCACCGTCGACCAGCACGCTCTGGATGTTGTCTTTCGTCACGACGACCGGCTGCAGCAGGTACGACGGAACGACCTTCTTGCCGTTGTCGTAGGTCTTGGTGTCGTTGACCTCGGGCGTGCCGCCGGTGAGCAGCGCGGTGGCCATCGAGACGGCGACCTTTGCCAGCTCGCGGGTGTCTTTGTAGACGGTCGAGTACTGCTCGCCCGCGTTGATCGCCTTCACCGAGTCGAGCTCGGCATCCTGGCCGGTGATGACCGGGATGTCGGCCGTCGTGTAGCCGGCCGAGGTGAGGGCCGAGATGATGCCTCGCGAGAGACCGTCGTAGGGCGACAAAACGCCGTTGACCTTCGAGCCGTCGGAGTACGTCGAGGTGAGGATGTTCTCCATGCGGGCCTGGGCAGTTGCCGGGTCCCAGCGCAGCGTGGCGACCGTGTTGAAGTCGGTCTGGCCGCTCTTGACGACGAGGGTGCCGTCGGCGATGTAGGGCTTCAGGGTGTCCATCGCGCCGTTGAAGAAGAACGTGGCGTTGTTGTCGTCGGGGCTGCCGGCGAACAGCTCGATGTTGAACGGACCCTTGGTGCCGGTGGGCTGGCCGTTCGCGTCGAGCACCTTCAGGCCGGTGAGCAGCGAGGTGGCCTGCTCGACGCCGACCTTGTAGTTGTCGAACGTGGCGTAGTAGTCGACATTCTCAGAGTCGCGGATGAGGCGGTCGTACGCGATGACGGGAATGTCGTTGTCTTTCGCGTTCTGCAGCGTGTTGGTCAGCGTCGTGCCGTCGATCGAGGCGACGATCAGGGCCTTCGCACCCTTGGTGATCATGTTCTCGAGCTGGCTGACCTGGGTGGGGATGTCGTCTTCGGCGTACTCGAGGTCGACGGTGTAGCCGGCCGCCTCGAGCTGCTTCTTGATGTTGTCGCCGTCGGCGATCCACCGCTCGGACGACTTCGTGGGCATGGCCACGCCGATCAGGCTGCCGTCTCCGGCGGCTGCCGCGCCGCCGGTCGAGGAGGTCGACGATGCGCCGCTCGAGCAGGCAGCGAGCGAGACGACCATGGCCCCGGCTGCGAGCAGCGAAAGTACTACTTTTTTCTTCACAGTGTTTCCTTTTCTGTTTCGTGAATGACTTCGTTGTCAGCGCAGTGCTGTGTGAAGGTGATTCGGTGGTGCTGTTTTCTTTTGTGATCACAGGCCGTGATGGTCTGTGTTCCCGCCTGGGCGGGA
The DNA here is from genome assembly GCF_036553535.1 of Subtercola sp. YIM 133946. Lineage (NCBI taxonomy): Bacteria > Bacillati > Actinomycetota > Actinomycetes > Micrococcales > Microbacteriaceae > Subtercola > Subtercola sp. YIM 133946. Next base: position 113,803 of record NZ_JAZHPE010000008.1, on the reverse strand, counting down.
AGTTCTGTGTTCAGCGGGCGAAGAGCGCGTCGATCTCGCCCTGCGGTATGGCCCGCGGATCGCCGAGCTGGCGGCTGATGTGCACCGTGCGGGCGGAGTCTTCGGCGAGCACCGCAGACCTCACCGCGTCTCGGGCCGTGGCGCCGATGGTCATGACACCGTGGTTCTGCAGCAGAACGGCGGGCGATCGGTGGCCGGTCAGCGCCCCGACGACTCCCTCGCCGATGGCGCCGGCGCCGGCCACCGGGGTGACCGGGATGTCTCCGCCGAACTCGCCCGCCATCGACGCGGTCACGCACGGAATCGACTCGCCGCGGGCCGACCACGCCGTCGCGTAGGTGGAGTGGGTGTGCACCACCCCGCCGACGTGCGACATGTGCCGGTACACGTAGGCGTGTGCGGCGGTGTCGATCGACGGGGTGCGGTCACTGCCCGGCGTGTGCTCGATCTGCGCACCCTCGAGGTCGCACAGCACCATGTTCTCGGGGCTCAGGTCGCTGTAGCTCACGCCGCGCGGCTTGATGACGAAGAGGTCGGCCTTCGGTACGCGGGCCGAGATGTTGCCGCCCGTCCACACCGACAGGCCGTACCGCGTGAGTTCGTCGTGCAGGCGTGCGACGTCGGCCCGGGTGCGGGCGATCGCGACTTCGACTTCTGCGCCGTAGTTCATCGAGCAGCCCTGCCGAGACCGGCCGGCCCGTGGCCACCAACAGGCCGACCGGCGGTGGTGGAGTGCGTCGCGACGAGCGTCTCGCTCGTGTGGCTGCATGCACTCACGTCTCTCGACTCCTTCGTCAGGCCCGGCTCGATTCGGTGCGAGTCGCCCAGCGCTGCGGGCGTCGCGACCCGATGTCTCGGTTCATGTGAACGGTCACATCTGGGCTGCCCTTACGGTGCCACAGTTCGTGAGGGCATGTCAACCCAGCCTGATCACGTTTGGGTAACCGACCCCCGTGCACGCCCCCGGAGGTCAGAACGAGGGCGTCGCGGTGCTGGCACGCACGATGAGATCGGGCACCAGATCGGTCGGTGTCGACACCTGGTCGGCGATGTCGCCGAGCAGCAGGGCGATGGCCCGGCGCCCGAGTTCGGGAAAGTCCTGGCGCACCGTGGTGAGCGGCGGCCAGAAGTGGGCCGCTTCGGGAATGTCGTCGAAACCGACGATGCTGACGTCGCGCGGCACGTCGAGCCCGGCGTCGCGGATGGCGTGGATGAGCCCCAGCGCCATCTGGTCGTTCGACGAGAAGATGGCCGTGAAGTCGCGAACCCGCAGCAGCTCGCGACCGGCGTGGTAGCCGAAGTCGGCCGACCAGTCACCCAGGATTGGCGCGGTCACCGGCACATCGTTCGCCGACATCTCCGTGAGAAACCCGTGCATACGGGCCTCGGCCTCGATCCAGTCCTGCGGGCCGGCCAGGTGGTAGATGTTGCGGTGGCCGAGTTCGATCAGGTGCCTCGTAGCGAGCCGTGCGCCGGTGATCTGGTCGACCGAGAGCGCCCGGCCCGCGTCGCCCGTGCTCTGCAGCGACACGAACGGCAGCGAGATGTTCATGTCGTGCAGCGTGTCGAAGATGCGCACCTGCGGAGCGATCACGATGAGGCCCTCGACGGCCTGGTCGAGCAGGTGGTTCAGGCCGCGCTCGATGGTCGAGCGGTCTGTACCCTCGAGGTTCACGGTGTTCACGAAGTAGCCCTCGGCACGGGCCGCCTGCTCCAGCGCCTGGATGCTCGAGGCGGGCCCGTAGTGCGAGGCCGACGAGGCCAGAACGCCGATGGTGCGCGAGCGGCTCGTGACCAGCACGCGGGCTGCGCGGTTGGGGCGGTACTGCAGATCATCCATCACCCGCTGCACCCGGGCCCTGGTCTCGTCACGGATGCTCGGGTGGTTGTTCAGCACGCGTGACACGGTCTGGTGCGAGACCCCTGCGAGCCGCGCGACATCGCGGATGCTCGGGGCCCTGCCGGCGTGCGGATCAGCGGTCACGAGACTGATGTTACTGTCACATTCACCATCGGGCATGTGACAGTCGCGTGAGAATCGTCACATACGGCCCGGGCCGGGCGCGCCAGCACGGGGTGCCCGGCCCGGGCCGGCCTGTCGGTGCGGCACCCTACGAACGGTTGCCCGACCCCTCGGTCACCTCGCTGAACGGGCGCGGGATGATCGTGGCCCTGATCTTCGTCTGGGTGTGCCGCTCGACCGCCGGGTTGTCAGAACCGCCGTTCGGCTCGCCCCAGACCAGCTCGACTTCGTCGCCGAAGTGGTGCTCGTCTTCGTCGATCATGCCGAGCGAGATCCAGCCGCGCACGTTCGACGAGTAGTTGGGCAGCATCGAGATTCCGACGAGCCTGCCGTCTTTCTCGATGCGGTCCCAGCCCGAGGCCGTGTAGAAGGCGGCGGGCATCTCGATGTACTTGAAACGCTTGTCGCCCTCGTTGTACATGCTCGCGAACACACTCGCGACGTCGTCGCGATTCCACGTGATCCAGGCCTTCACCCGGTGCTTCTCGCCCGCTCGACGCTCGAGCGCCTCGCGGCCGACGAACTCGTGGTCGAACTTCGTGATGTGCGTGTAGCCGAGATCCCACGGTGTGACGTAATAGTCTTCGATGGTGTCGGAGACGAAACTGCCGCCGAGGGCGAGGTTCGCCTCGAACGACTTCGCCGGCAGCCACTCGCGAAACGGCTTCATCTCGTCGCTGCTGTAGATGGCGGGAACCGTGTTGGCGATCCAGCCCGACTCGCCCGCGACCGAGGCGTACGCGCGGCCGCCGATGCGGGTGATGCCGAACTCCTTGCCGGCCTCCATCAGCGTGGCGACGATGCCCTCGTAGTCAGCGTAGGGGCCGAAGAACTCGAGACCGGGAAAGCCCGACATGCGGTGGTTGAGCGCGGTGGTCTGGTACTCGCCGATCCGGAAGGTGCCCATGTGGAAGAACTTGATCTCGGGCAGCGGGCCGCCGTTGACCTTCTCGAAGATCTTCGTGGCGTTCGGGCCCTGCAGCTGCAGCCGGTAGAACTCGCGCGCTCCGTTCGGGTTCTGCACGCTGCGTTCGTCGCGGCTGAGTTCGACGTCGTAGTCGCCCGTCTCGGCGTTGAACTGCACCCAGTTCGACACCGGTGGTCGGCCGACGATGCGCACGTGGTTCTCGGCCAGGCAGAACAGAATAGCGTCGCCGATCATGTTGCCGTCGTGGCCCACCGCGATCAGCTGCTTCGCCTTCATCGGGCCGAACCCCCTGAAGCTGTTCGCTCCGAGGTCGGCGAGCAGCCGGTAGGTGTCGGGCCCCTTCACGGTCAGGTCGTTCATGTGCAGCGACAGGTCCATCAGGGCCGCAGACCTGCGCCACGACTCCTGCTCGTCTCGCCAGTTGGTGAACTCGGGCTTGACCGGAAACTGGTACGCCCCCGACCGGCCGCTCTGCAGCAGCTGCAGTGGGCCGCCGACTTTCTGAATCTCGTCTTCGAGACTTGCCATTGGGATTCCTCTCGGCATGAAGGCCCGCGACGATGCGGGATCGAGATCAATATATCAGACTTCTGTCAACATGTCAGCTACCGTAAACATTACAGCCGTCTGATCACCGTCCGAGGGAGACCGAGCGGTACTTCTCCCGCGCGTGGGCATCGTAGGGCGCGGGCCGAACCGTCGCCCTGATGCGGGTGTAGCCGAGGTGGGCGTCGCTCGCCGTACCGTGGCCGGGATGCTCACCCCAGACGAACTCGATGTCGGTGCCGGGCGTGGCGACCTCGTGGTCTCGTCCCGAGCCTTCTCGAGGGCATCCCGGCCCACGAAGTCGTGATTGAACGACAGCGACCTGCCGTACCCCAGCTCCTAGGGCGAGGTGTAGTAGTCGCGAACGTCGTCGGAGTAGAACGACCCGTACAACGGGTTCTGCCCCTCATACGAGAGGAGGCTGAGCGACTCGCGGTAGGGTCGCAGGCTCGGGTCGTCGTAGATCGCCGGGGGTGGGGGTGGGAATTCAGCCGCTCTCGATGCCGCTCGTGGCGTACGACATGCCTCCGAGGTGCACGACGCCGAGCGGCGCGCCCGCCGCCAGCAACGCCTCCGTGACGGCATCGTGGTCGGCATAGTCGCCGATGAACTCATACCCGGCCTGGCCGGCCATGCCGTGCCGGAGTGCGCGAACCGGATGCCCGTGGCGTGGGGATGGATATGGAATGTACTCAGCCACCTGATATGGTTACATATGACTGAGACCCTCCGGATCCGAAGGACATTCAATGGCGAACACCACTTCTCCCGCTCTGCTGCTCGAGGACTACTCGATCGAGATGACGGGCAAAGACATTCCCGGCCTGCAGGAGGCGGCCCCGTTTCTGCCGCCGGGCACCCGGGTGAACGTGACCTTCCTCGGCAACGAGAACCTCGAGCTGCGACTCGCTGCGGCGAAGGCGGTCAGAGACGGCGGTTTTGTGCCGGTTCCGCACATCTCGGCCCGGCGTATTGCCGACCAGGCGATGCTCGAGGAGTTCCTCGCCGCCCTGCAGGGGCAGGGCACCGTCGACAGCGTGTTTACGGTGGGCGGCGACCCGCACACGCCCGAGGGTCCGTACGCCGACTCGCTGCAGATCATCCAGACCGGCCTGCTGCAGAAGTACGGCGTGACCGAGGTCAACATCTCGGGTTACCCCGAGGGCCACCCCGACATCGCGGAGGATGTGCTGTGGGCAGCACTCACCGACAAGGCGGCCGCCCTCACGCAGCAGGGCCTCAGCGGCTCGATCATCACCCAGTTCTCGTTCGACGAAGATCCCGTGCTCGCGTGGATCGAGAAGGTGCGGGCCCGGGGCATCGATCTGCCGGTGCGCATCGGCGTTCCGGGACCGGCGGGAATCAAGCGCCTGGTGACCTTCGCCTCACGCTTCGGCGTCGCCTCGAGTGCGGGCATCGCGAAGAAGTACGGCTTCTCGATCACCAACCTGCTCGGCACGGCCGGCCCCGACCGATTCATCACCAACCTCGCAGCGAAGTACGACGAGACGCTGCACGGCGAACTGCACCTGCACTTCTACACGTTCGGCGGGCTCAAGGCCACCAGCGAGTGGATTCGCGACTTCAGCGAGAAGCAACGGCTCGGGCGCCGATGACCGCCAGAACACTCGACGGCACCGCCGCCGCGATCAAGAGCGAGCTCGCCGAGCGGGTGGCGCGCCTGCGCCGACGCGGTGTGGTGCCGGGCCTGGCCACGGTTCTGGTCGGCGACGACCCGGGATCGCAGTGGTACGTGGCGGGCAAGCACCGCGACTGCGCCGAGGTTGGCATCGCCTCATTGCGCCGCGACCTGCCCGGCGACACGACACAGGCCGAGCTCGAGGCGGTCATCGGTCAGTTGAACGCCGACCCCACCTGCACCGGCTACATCGTGCAGCTGCCGTTGCCGCTGCATCTCGACACCGACCGGGTGCTCGAACTGATCGACCCGGCGAAGGATGCCGACGGCCTGCACCCGACGAACCTCGGGAGGCTGGTGCTGAACGTGAGTGGCCCCCTCGATTCGCCGCTGCCGTGCACGCCGCGCGGTATCATCGAGCTCGTCGAACGCCACGGGCTGTCGTGGCAGGGCCTCGACGTCGTGGTTGTCGGCCGCGGCGTGACGGTCGGCAGGTCGATCGGCCTGCTGCTGACCCGCCGCGCCTGCAACGCCACCGTCACGCTGACGCACACCGGCACGCGCGACCTCAGCGAGCTGCTGCGCAGAGCCGACGTCATCGGCGACCCTCGCCGAATGAGCCTCAGGGGCCGGGGTGCGCTGCGCGTTCGGCGCGGCGGGCCACAACCCAGGCGACGATGGCGACTGAGGAGGCGATCGTCATGACCAGGCCGAGATTCTCGGCGGTCACACCGAGCAGACCGGTCAGGGGCGACCCGAGCACGCCGCCGAGAAACTGCGCCGAACCGGTGAGCGCCGACGCGACTCCGCTCGCCACCACCGTCAGCTGCCCCCAGCTGTGCGCGCTCGGCAGCACGAGCCCCGTGCCGCCGGCGAACACGATCGACGCCGCCCAGAGCACACCCTCGGGCCCCCGTACGGCTGCGGTCGCGAACAGCACGGCGCCACTCACGGCGCACGCGACGAGGCCGATGCCGAGCGGCAGCGACGGATGCCGGCGACGCACCAGCCGCCGGAAGACCAGATTGGCCGACAGCATCGCCGCCGCGTTCGTGCCGAACACCAGGGCGAACACGATGGGTGGATGCCCGAACTGCCGTTCGACGATGAACGACGCACTCGTGATGTACGCATAGAACCCGAACGCATGCGCCCCGAGCGCGATCGCCACCGCGGCCAGCTCCCGGTTTCGCAGACCCCCAGCCAGTGAGGAGGCGATCGTGCGGGCGCCGCCGCCGGTGCGCCGGTCGGCGGGCAGCGTCTCGGGCACCGTCAGCGCAAAGGCCAGCCCGACCGCGGCGCCGAAGGCCGCGAGCGCCACGAAGTCGGCCCGCCAGCCCCAGGCGATCGCGATCACCGCGCCGATGACGGGGGCGACGACCGGGGCGACGGCGTTCACCATCGAGAGGATTCCGACGCGGGAGGCGACCGCCCTGCGATCTGACGAGATGTCGCGCACGACGCTGCGCGCGACCACGATTCCGGCGGCGCCGCAGAGCCCGGCGAGGCCGCGCAGCGACAGCAGCATGACGGGCGTCACGGCGAGCGCGCTCAACAGCGAGGTGATGGTCCAGCCGAGGACCCCGAAGAAGATGACCGGTCGCCGGCCGGTGCGGTCGCTGAGCGGGCCCCACAGCAGCTGGCCGATTCCGACGCCCAGCAGGCAGGCCGTGATGCTCGACTGGGTCAGCCACTCGTCGCCTCCCAGGTCGCGCTGGATGAGGGGCAGCGACGGGGTGTAGATGTCGACCGACAGGGGCGCGGCCGCCGTGAGCAGGGCGAGAATGGCGAGCACCCACCCCGTCGACCCTTCGAGCCGCGTGGCCCGCGTCTCGCCCACCGGGCTCATGGCGCGATGGTTCCCTCGAGCACGGCGACGAGGTCGCACTGAACGAGCGAGCCACCGTCGAGCACCGCCGCCACGACCTGCCGCGCGGGTCTGCTCGCTGCGTCGGGAAACATTGCGAGCCACTCGCGGTTGAGCGCGTCGCGGTCGCGGTAGTCAGCCAGCCAGAAGGTCATCTTCACGATGTCGTCGGTCGACCCGCCCGCGGCGGCAAGCAGTTCGCGCACGTGTACGAAGACGTTGGCGCACTGCTCGTCGAGGGTCGGCGCCATCTGCCGTGTCTCGGGGTCACGGCCCGTCAGCACGCCCGAGAACACGAACGGCCCGATTCTCGACGCAGCCGGAATCGGGTTGGCGTGCCCGAATCCCGGCAGATCGATGCTGACGCGCCGCGGCACAGGTCAGGCCCCGACCCCGGTGCTGCCCTCTGCGACGACCCGGTTCTCGATGGCGCCGAGCCCGTCGATCTCGGCCCGCACCACGTCGCCCACCTTCAGGAAGTCACCGGTCGGCGCGCCGATGCCTGCCGGCGTGCCGGTGGCCAGAATGTCTCCGGGCATCAGGGTCATCACCTGCGTGAGGTAGGCGATCTGCTCGTAGATCGTGTAGATCATGTCGTCGGTCGGCCACTGCTGCCGCACCTCGCCGTTGACCGTGAGCGTCATCTGCAGCGCCAGCGGGTCGACGATCTCGTCGTCGGTGGTCAGCCACGGCCCGATCGGCCCGTGGGTGTCGAACGACTTGCCGAGCGTGAAGGTGGGCGAGCGCTTCTGCAGCCAGTCGCGAACCGACACGTCGTTGGCGACGAGATAGCCTGCGATCACCTGTCGCGCATTCTCGACCGGCACGTTCTTGCACTTCTGGCCGATCACCACTCCGAGTTCTATCTCGTAGTCGAGGGCATCCGAGATGTCGGGCTTCACGATTCCATCGTACGGCCCGACGATGCACGACACCTGCTTGTTGAACCACAACTGGCTGGTGGGGGTCGGGATGCCCGCCGCCCGGGCCTCCTCGGCATGCTCCCGGTAGTTCATTCCGATGCCGAGGTACTTCTGCGGGTCGTCGATGGGCGCCTCGAGCACCACCTCGCCGAGGTCGTAGCTCTGCCCCGAGGCCGCTAGGATCGCCGGAGTGAGGCCGGCGAGGCCGGGGAGGATCGCCCGCAGCGACGTTCCGACCCCCGGCACGTCGGAGATGTCGGTGAGGCGGTCGCCGTCGATCCGGCCCAGGCGCGAATCGCCTTCGGCGACGTGGTAGCGGGCGATCTTCACTGCTGTTCCTTCGGTCGGTTCTCGGCGGCCTGCTCGTGTTCTGACGGTAGCGCGCCCCAGGCCTGTTCGGTGAACGGCGTCATCTGGAAGCTGAGGTACCGCCATGTGCCGTCATCGGCACGCACCAGAACCTGGGTGGCGACGCCCTCGACGGTGCGCTCCCCACCCTCGGCCGTCGCCAGCCGGTTGGTGATGGTGCCCGTCACGACCGCGACATCGCCCGCGACCCGCATGGTCAGTTCGCCGCGCTCGATGCTGCGGTAGGCCCGCCGAACCGCGACGTGCTCGAGCAACTTCGCCTTGTCTTGAACCAGCCCCGGGGCGTGGATGTGCACCAGGCTGTCGTCGAACAGCTCGTCGAGAGTGGCCACGTCGCCGTCGAGCAGGGCCCGGATGCGGCGATTCTCCGTCGCGAGAAGCTGGGTGGCCTCGCCGGCGTCGGCCGGGTGCGCCGTGGTCATGCCGAGGGCTCGCTGGCCAGTACGTCCCACGTGCGGAAACCGGTCGCTTCACCGTCGTCGTGCCCCGGCCGTTCCTGACCCACGAGCTTGTGGTACGTGCTGAAGATGCCGTCGGCCTCGGCCAGCGGCAGCACCTCTTCGATGTCAGCGAAGCGTTCCCCATTCGTGCGCTCTTCGACCATGCGTCGGATGATCTCATAGCCTTCGCCGCGGTGCGCCATGACGATGCCGTTGACGGCCTTCAGCCGAACATCCTGGAACGCCTGCAACGCCTCATCGACGTCGTCGATCGAGTCGAGCTTCTCGGCCAGCACGCCACCGTCGACGATGGCCTGGCAGGCTCCGTTGCCGCCGCGCGGGTACATGGCGTGGGCAGCGTCGCCGATCATGATGACGCGGCCGTCGATCCAGCTGTCGAGCGGGTCGTGTCGAATGAGGGGAAAGAGATAGACCTCGCGGGCATCCCGCAGCATCTGCTGCACGTCGAGAAACGGAATGTCGGTCTCGTCGTAGTAATGCATGATCTCGTCGACGCTGCCGAGCTGGTTCCAGTCTTCGATCGACTTCTCGCGCTCGGCCTCGACCACCCAGTTCACCAGGGTGAGGCCGGTGCCCTCGAAGTCGTCGGCGATGGGGTAGACGATCATGCTCGAGATCTGCGGAGCGCCGATGTGCAGAATGGTGCCGCCCGACTTGAACGGCTTCATCAGCGTCGTTCCCCGATACATGGTGATTCCCGAGTACACCGGGTCGGCACTCTCGGGGTGCATCTGGCGGCGCACCACCGAGTTGATACCGTCAGAGGCGACGACGAGGTCTGCGTGCACCGAGCTCGAGGTGCCGTCGCGGTTCTGCACGTCGAGCATCACCCCGCTGCCGTCGTGGTCGTTGGTGTAGCCGAGCACGCGCTGGCCCTGCACCACCGCGTCGTCACCGAGCCGCTCGAGAACCGTCTTGTACAGCAGCATCTGCAGAGTGCCGCGGTGCACGAAGCGCTGCTCGTAGAGGTACCCCATGTGCACCCCGCAGAGCTCGGCGTAGATCTCCTGACCGTACTTGTTGAAGAAGATCGACTCTTTCGCGTCGACCGACATGGCGCGGAACTCGTCGAGCAGGCCGAGCTCGTCGAGCTCTTTGGTGCCGTAGACCTTGACGTCGATGCCGACACCGAGTGGTTTGAGTTCTTGAACCGACTCGTAGATCTTCGGTCTGAAGCCTCTCTGGTGCAGCCGCAGAGCGGCAACGAGCCCGCCGGGGCCGGCGCCGATGATGGCGATGTCGAGTGTCTTACTCATCTGTCCCTCTTTCTCTGCGTCTCAGCGTCGAGGCGTGGAGCCGATCCTAGGTCGGATCACACACGATCTCAAGTGTGATGACTGGAGCAATTCTGGTGCGGGATCAGACACGAAGCAGTTGCGAAAAACTTCTTATGCGAGTCTCATCAGGCTATTTTATGCGAAATACCTATCGGCTCGTGAAACCCACTGTTCATTTCGTCGGGATACGCATATGCTTTCGCACACGATCTGGTGTCCGCAAAGGCGCGATGCCGGTGCGAACCCGGTGCACGCAGCTGTGCGCGGAACGGTATCGCGCACAGCGAGAATCGGGAGCACGTCTTCAATGACCAAAACGTCGAGCAGCGCGACAGCCGCTACCACCCCAGACCCGTACACCGGTTCTGTCGACATGTATGACGCCACGCGACGGCGCGGCAGTTTCTCGTTCGGCTGGTTCAGCTCGCGCTTCGCGGTCATCGGCGTGTGGCTGCTGATGATCATTCTGTTCAGCGTTCTGAAGCCGCACACGTTTCTGACCGTCGGCGCCTTCCGCACCATCTTCGGCAGCCAGCAGGCGCTCGTCTTCCTCTCGGCAGCCCTGCTGTGCACGATCATCGTCGGCGAGTTCGTCGACCTCTCGGTCGCCTCGAACTTCGGGCTCGGCGCCATTCTCGTCACCGTGCTCACCGTGACACACCACTGGAACGTGTGGGCCGCCGCCATCGCAGCCGTCGTCGCGTGTGCACTCGTGGGTGCGGTGAACGGCTTCCTGGTGGTCAGGCTCGGGGTCAACACCATCGTGGTGACCCTCGGCATGGGAACGTTCCTGCTCGGCATCTCGCTGTTCCTCAGCAACCTGATGCCGGTGAGCGGCCTGCCGACGTACTTCGCCCAGATCTCGACCCTGAACATCCTGGGCCTGCCGATCAGCTTCTACCTCGGCGTGCTGCTCATGCTGGTCTTCGCCTACATCCTCACCTTCACCCCGCTCGGCCGCAACATGCGGTTCGTCGGCGAGAACCGTGAAGTGAGCCGGCTGGCCGGGGTGCGGGTGACGCGCATCCGTCTGGGCGCCTTCATCATGGCGGGCGTCATCGCCGGCGTCGGAGGCGTGATGGCAGCGGCCGCGACCGGCGGCTTCGACCCGTCGGTGTCGCAGAGCTACCTGCTGCCGGTGTTCGCCGCGACCTTCCTGGGCACCGCCATTCTCATGCCCGGCAGATTCAACCCGCTCGGCACGCTCATCGCCGTCTACTTTCTGGCGACCGGCGTGCTCGGCCTGCAACTGCTCGGCGCCACCTCGTGGGTGTCGAGCGTCTTCTACGGCGGTGTGCTCGTGATCGCCGTCACCATCTCGACCGTACTGAACAAGAGAACCCGCTGAACCCGCACTGCACCGCGTCCTGTCCATCCGTTTGCCAACGCTGTCAATAAGGAGAACCGAAATGAGAACACGACCACGCTTCACGAGCCGAAGGGCGGCGACACTCGCCACCCTGAGCGGCCTCGCCATCGGGGCCCTGGCCCTGGCCGGATGCTCGTCTGACACCGGCACGTCGGCATCGACCTCCACGGCGAGTGCCGGTTCGAGCTCTCTGTCGGCGGCCGTCAGCACCGTCGAGAACCCGCTCAGCGCCTACCCCGTGCCGACCGACGCGATCGCCGACGTCAGCTCGATGAAGGGCAAGACGGTCTACTACATTCCGATCACGCTGCAGTCGCCGGCCTTCACCGTCGTCGCCAACGCGATGACCGCCGCGCTCACCAGCGTCGGCGCCACCCTGCAGCAGTGCGACGGCAAGGGCACCCCGACCGACATCAGCGCGTGCATCAACCAGGCCACCCAGGCGGGCGCCGCGGCGATCGTCACCGACGCCATCCCCTACGCCGAGGCGTCGAACGCCTTCGATGCAGCGCAGGCGGCGGGCATCCCCGTCATCATCAACAATCAGCTCGACGATCCGACGCACCCCGACTCGAAGACGCTGCTGACCCTGCAGGGGCCGGGCGGCGACATGGACGTCGCCCTGTTCCAGTGGTTCGCCCAGGACTCGGGCGGATCAGGCTCACTTCTCGTCAACCAGAGCACAGACGGCCCCTCCCCCGCCGGCTATGTCGCGACCGCGAAGTCGCAGCTCGCGACGGACTGCCCCGGGTGCACCGTCGTCGTGAACGGCATCTCGGTCTCGAGCTTCTCGCTCATTCCGTCGTCGACGAGTTCTGCTCTGCTGCAGAACCCTGACGTCGGGTACGTCGAGGCCCAGTTCGACCAGTACCTGCAGCCCACCCAGGCGGGCGTGCAGCAGTCGGGCCGTACCGACATCAAAGGCATGACGGGGGCCGGCGGCCTCGGCAGCCTGCAGGCACTCGCCAGCAACAACTTCTTGTACGCGGTGGCCAGCCCGGCGCTCGCCTTCCAGGGCTGGATCGACGTCGACGCCGCGATCCGCATGGTCAACGGCACCACGGTACCCGCGTACACCATTCCGATCCGCCTGTTCACCCGTGACAACATCAGCAGTGTCGCGCTGACGGATGCCGCACAGCAGTCGGGCGAGTGGTTCGGCCCCACCACCTTCACCGACGAATTCAAGAAGCTGTGGGGTGTCAATTGAGTCGTGACGACTCAGCAGTGTCGGGGGTGCGAGCCACAGTGCTCGCGCCCCTGGTGCCGCGCCTCCAGGTCGAATCGCTCTTCATGACGTTCGGCAACAATCGCGTGCTGCGTGACGTGTCGATCGAGGTTCGGCCCGGCGAGATCCACGGTCTCGTCGGTCAGAACGGCTCGGGCAAGTCGACGCTCGCCAAGGTGCTCACGGGGCTCAACAACCCCGACCCTGGCACCCGCGTGTCGGTCGACGGCGTCGACCTGCGACTGCCGGTACGACCCGACGAGGCCCGTGAGCGGGGCGTCGCGGTCGTGCATCAGAGCCTCGGCCTGGTCGACAGCCAGAGTGTGCTCGAGAACATGCGCGTCGGCCGCCTGAAGGGCAGCCGCTTCATCAGGCGCATCGACTGGAACCGTGAGCGTGAGGCCGCGGTCGAGGTGTTCCGGCGCCTCGGCCGCTCGGTACCGCTCGACGCCCCCGTCGGCAGCCTGCGCGAAGAGGAGCGTGCCACGGTCGCCATCGCCCGCGCACTGCAGGACGCCCAGGCGGGCAGCGGGCTGATCATCTTCGACGAGTCCACCCGCGCGCTCGGCCGTCGCTCGCTCGAGCACTTCTTTCAGATTCTCGATGAGATCGTGTCGAGCGGCACGGCGGTGCTGCTGATCACGCACCGCCTCGAAGAGGTCATCGACGCGGCAGACCGCGTGACCGTTCTGCGCGACGGCCGGGTCGTCGAGGCCGGACGCGAGGTAGCCGGCATGAACGAACGCGACCTCACGGCCATGATGCTCGGCCGCAACCTCATCGATCTCGAGAAACGGCAGCCCGACGGCATCCGCCCCGACCTGCCGCCCGTGCGGGTCGAGGGCCTCACCGGCTCCGGCGTCGCAGGCGTCTCGTTCGACGTCGCACCCGGCGAGGTGCTCGGGCTGACCGGGCTCGCTGGTTCGGGCTACGACGACGTGCCGTACCTGCTCACCGGCGCCACGGCGGCGGCCGCCGGCACGCTCACGCTCGACGGCAGGGCGATCGCGGTGCGCGGGCTCACCCCGGCCGTCGCGATCTCGGCCGGCATCTCGCTCGTTCCGGAGGGGCGGGAGCACACCGGGCTCGCCATGAACATGACGGCCGCCGAGAACGCGACGTTCCCGCAGACCTGCCGCTCCGACCGCGCCCTGCTGCCGATCGGCCGCGCGAAGGAGCGGCAGCAGGTCGCCGGCTGGATGGATCGGCTCGACGTGCGGCCCCGCCAGCCCGGTGCCGTCGTGAAGACGTTCAGCGGCGGCAACCAGCAGAAGGTGCTGCTCGCCAAGTGGCTCGCCACCGCGCCGACGCTGTTCATTCTGCACGAACCGACACAGGCCGTCGATGTCGGCGCCCGCCATACGCTCGTCGCGGCCATCCGCACGGCTGCCAGCGACGGCTGCGCCGTGCTCGTGGCCGGGTCAGACGAGAACGAACTCGCTCTGCTCTGCGACCGCATCCTCGTCTTCGACGAGGGCACGGTGCGGCAGGAGCTGACCGGTGAGCTCACCCCCGACGGCATCGTCGAGGCGATCTACTCCAACGGATCGCGCTCGCGCCTGCGCCGCCAGAACACCGAAACCGAATAACGAGAAGGAACGCCACATGACCGTCGTCGACATCAACATCCATCACCTGCCCGAAGACCTGTTCACGAACGAGAAGATGCTCGACGGCTTTCTGAGCACGGCGCCGCGCGGCTTCGGCGAGATCGCCACGGTCACGACTATGGAGAACGGCAAGAAGCAGCTCATTCTCGAGAAGCCGAAGGGCTATCAGAACCTCAACTACGTCGAGGGCGACTACTCGGTCGAGTCGAAGCTCGCGGCGATGGATGACGCCGGCGTCGACTTCGGCATCATGCGCGTACCCGTCTGGCAGGAGTGGCTCGCGCTCGACACGTGCAAGGCCGTCAACGACAACGCGCACGACATCGTGAAGCGGTCGGGCGGTCGCCTGTTCTCCACCGCCTGCGTTCCACCGTGGGGCGGCAGAGAGAACATCTACGAGCTCGAGCGCTGCGTCGGCGACCTCGGCGCCGTCGGCGTGCAGCTCGCCTGCCACTACGGCCAGCTCTACCTCGACGATGAAGCCTTCGAGCCCTACCTGAAGGTCATCGAGAAGCTCGACATTCCGGTGGTCGTGCACCACACACCGCTGCCGGTGGAGTGGAAGTCGGTCATCGACTACAACAACCTGCGTCGCGAATACGGCCGCATCTCCGACCAGGCGACCGCCGTCGGCCGCGAGCTGTTCAGCGGTATGTTCGACCGGATGCCCGGCCTGCGCTTCATCCACACGATGCTGGGCGGCAACTGGTTCGCCAACACCGCCCTGCTCACGCCGCACGCCTCGAACAAGAAAGAGGCGATGGTGCGCCTCGACCCCACCGGCGGCGACAAGATCAAGAGCTACCTCGAGAACAACATCTACTTCGATCTCACCCACCCGCACTCCTGGGGCAAGATCCAGGTCGAGGCCGCGCTTCAGATCAACGGCCCCGACCACTACCTCTTCGGGTCGTCGTTCCCCGTCGTCTACGGCTGGATGAGCCAGGGCGTCGACTTCGTGAACAACGAGCTCGACATCAGCGACGCCGACCGCGAGGCCGTGATGTACGGCAACGCCAAGCGTCTGTTCAACCTGCCGATCTGACCCGGGCGGCACCACACGATGAGCGAGACCCCGACCGACGACGACATCGACGGCTTCTTCTCGACCGCTCGGGTGAGCGGCAGAGACGGAGCCATCGAGCTGCCGAGCGACGGCTACCAGAACTACCTCTACGACCACGACGACCCGGTGCTGGCCGACAGTCGCGGTATGACCTACGAGCAGTTCGCCCAAGACCGCTACCGGGCCCCGTTTCTGCGCGAGCTGCTCGACTACTGGAACGGTCTCTACCGCGAACCGTTCACCGGCGTCACATCAGACGGCGTGCTGCAGAAGGGCCTGTACCGGCTGCCCCGCGTGCTCGAGCCCGCCGACCCGGCGCTGGTCGCGGCCGCGCGGCGGCTGCTCGCGCTGCTCACCCCGGGCGAACGCGACCAGCTCAGCCACCCACTCGATGCGCCCGAATGGCGCGCGTGGAGCAACCCCGAATTCGTGGTCTACCGGGTCGGCCTGCGGCTCGAGGTGCTGGGCGACGAGAAGACCGAGGCCGTTCTGGCCGTGGTGCGCGCATCGCTCAGCCCCGAGGGATATGAACGGGTGCGCGAGGCGATGGCGCTGAACGGGTTTCTCGGCGAGCTGGTCGACCTGCCAACCGTGATGAACGAGCGCAGCTACTGGTTCTCGCTGTTCGGCGAGCCCTCGGCCACCGAACCATGGGGCTGGCAGCTGTTCGGGCATCACGTCGCGCTGAACTTCGTCACGGTCGGCGGGCGCCAGGTGATCGCCCCGGTGTTCATCGGGGGCGAGCCCGCGCTGTCAGACGAGCATCCGCCCCTCTTCGAGGCCCGCGAACAGCTCGCCGTGCAGCTGGCCGGATCGTTCTCAGAGCGGCAGCACGACCTGGCCGTGGTCTACGATTCGGTTCTCGACCCCGCCATGCCCGAGGGGAGGCTGCACCCGGCCGACGAGCGGCACGTGGCCGGCGCGTTCCGCGACAATCGGGTCGTGCCGTACGAGGGAATCCGCGCCGCCGAGTTCACCCCCGCCCAGCGGCAGCTGCTGCGTGCGATCGTGTCTGACTGCTTCGCGCTGCTCGTCGACGACCAACGCGAAGCGGCGTTGGCCGACTTCGACGACCACCTCGACGAGACCTGGTTCAGCTGGTACGGAGCCACCGACGGCTCGCAGCCGTTCTACTTCCGCATCCAGAGCCCGGTGGTGCTCGCCGAACTCGACCACCATGCCGGGGTATGGCTGAACAATCGGCTGCCGGCCCGCTTCCATGTGCACACGACGCTTCGGCTGCCGAACGGCAACGACTACGGCCGGGCCTACACCGCCGAGTTCGAGGCGCGCCCGGCGACCGATTCAGAGGCCGACAGCTCTGCTTCGTAGTGCGTCACGGCCTCGAGGGTCGTGATGTCGTGGCGCCGGGTCACCGTCTCGATCATCTCGGGGTCGGCGCCGCCCTCGATCAGGTCGAGAATGGCGGTGTGCTCGGCGATGGAGGTGAGAGCCCGGCCGGGGGCGTACCAGTATGCCGAGCGGCGGATGAGCTCCTGGCGGTTCCACTCGGAGACGACGAGGCCGAACAGGCGTTCGTCGTCGCACCGCGAGCAGATCAGTTCGTGGAAGCGCCGGTTCAGAGACCCGAAGCCGCCGGCGTCGAAGTTGGCCAGGGCGTCGCCCATCTGGCGATTGAGGTCGCGGGCCTGAGCGAGGTCGTCGGCCGAGAGCCGCTCGGCCGACAGGGCAGTGGCGAGGCCGCTCAGCCTGGCCAGCAGGCGCATCGACCGCTGCCACGAGTCGGTGTCGAAGGTCTTCACCACGGCGCCCACGTTCGGCGCGATGTCGACCCAGCCCTCGGCCTCGAGCCGGCGCAGCGACTCGCGCCACGGAATCGAGCTGATGCTGTACTCGCGCCCGAGCTGATCGATGACCAGCCGCTTGCCCGGCCCGTCGGTGCCGTCCATGATGCGCTTCTTCAGGATCTGGTACGCCTGCTCGGCCTTGCTGACAGCCACGCGTGAGCCCCTCTCCGGTGAAGGCGAAATTGTACCGACAAGCCTATATGTTATCGCACAGGATCTTGCGGATGCCCGGCGATACGCCGCAGCAGGCGTGCGACCGTCGCGTTCCGGGCCGATCCCGACCGCGACAGCACCAGCGCGCGAAGCGGTTCGGGCGGGGGGTCGAGGGGTCGCACGGTCAGGTCGAACCGCGAAAGGCTGGCGTGATCGGCGTCGGGCAGGATGCCTCGGGCGAGGCCGGCCTCGATCAGCGGCACGCTCGTCTGGATGGTCTCGACGGTGCGAATGGCGGCGGGCACGACGTTGTGGCGACGCAGGGCCTCTTCGACCGCCTCGGGCAGGCTCGGCACCGCGGCCGTGCGGCGGGGCAGCACGATTCTCTGGCCGTCGAACGTGCTCCAGGCCAGCGGGCCGGGTGCGGCATCCTCGTCGGGCGGCAGTGCGGCGACGAGCGGAATGTCTCCCCAGTCGACGATGTCGAGCGAGTCGCGATACCGCTCGGCGAAGCGCGTCGGGTCGGCCACCATGATGGCGGCCACATCGACGGTGTTCTGCTGCACCATGTCGATCGCGACCCACGGCGGCGGGTCGACGAGTTTGATCTCGACCTCGGGCACCTCGCTCGCGTATGCGCGCAGGAGGGTGGGCACGCGGTGCCACATCAGCGCGGGCACGACCGCCATGGTGATCGCCCCGGCTGTGCCGGAGCCGAACCGGCCGAGGGCGGCGACGACGTCGTCGACCTCGCCGAGCAGCCGCGACGAGGCGTCGAGCAGGTAGCGCCCGGCGCTGGTCGGTTCGACACCGCGGGCAGATCGCACGAGCAGTGTCACGCCGAGCTCGGCCTCGAGCTTCGCGAGCGCCACGCTCAGTGGCGGCTGTGAGATGTGAAGCTTCGCCGCGGCCGCCGTGATCGACCCCGCCTCGACGACGGCGGTGAAGTAGCGCAGGTGGCGGAGCTCCATATTCTGAGCATATCGGCGGCCTCGCCATATGCCCAGACTATGGCTCGGCGTGCAGATCGGTATTTCCTGCCGGCCAACCCGCGCTGCGAAGCTGGGCATCTCACCCCCTTCCACGCTTGGAGTCACCGATGCTGCCGACCACCAACCCCGCACCCCCGTTCGCGCTCACGCGAGCCAGCCACGTCTCACTCGGCGTCACCGACCTCGAGGCCAGCCGCGACTTCTACCGCGACGTCATCGGCCTCGTCGTGACCGAGGAGACGAACGACACGGTGTACTTCAGGGGCCTCGAGGAGGCCGCGCACCACAGCCTCGTGTTGCAGCGCAGCGACGAGGCGAGGGCGCACCGCGTAGGGTTCCGCGTGCGCACCGACGACGACATCGTGGCCGCAGAGCGGTACTTCAGCGACGCCGGAATCGAACACGAACGTGTGGAGAAGCCATACCAGGGGCCGACGCTGCAGTTCACCGATGCGGTGGGCACCCACGTCGAACTCACCTCGTCGATGCAGCTGGTCGAGCGCAGGATGCAGAACTTCGACGAGTTCGTCGCCGGCGCGCCGCAGCGCATCGACCACTTCCAGGTGGTCACCCACGACGTGCAGACCGCCACCGACTTCTGGGCGGGTCTCGGCATGCGTATGGCCGAGTTCACCGCAAAAGACGGCACTGACGAGCTCTGGGGCACGTGGCTCGAGGTGAAGGGCAACACGCACGATCTGGTCTTCACGAACGGCCGGGGCCCTCGGCTGCACCACTTCGCGTTCACGGTGCCCGACGCGACCGCCCTGCTGCACGCGGCCGACGTCGCGGGTGCCCTCGGCTTCGGCGGCGAGATCGACCGCGGGCCCGGCCGGCACGGCATCAGCAACGCGCTCTTCCTCTACCTGCGCGACCCCGACCAGCACCGCATCGAGCTGTTCACCACGCACTACCAGTTCATCGACCTCGAAGACCAGCCGATTCGCTGGGAGATCAGCAATCCGCGGCGCGCGCAGCTCTGGGGGTTGCCGGCGTCACGGCGCTGGTTCTTCGAGGCGAGCGAGTTTCCCGACGAGGCCGTGCGCGACCCGCTGCTGCAGGCCACGCCCGAGACGCTCGAGGAGTTTCTGAGCATCCACTGACCGGCATCGCGGCCGAACGCAGCGGTCAGAGCCGGGCGATGGAGTCGATGTCGTCGAGAAACTCGCTGGCGACCTCGTCGGAGACCGTCGCGCGGGTGGCGTCGAGGGCGGCGAGGTAGTCGCCCGTCGACAGCTCGTTCTCGATGCCGGGGCCCCGAGGCTCGCGCAGTGCCCTCGTCAGCGCCTCCTGCGAGGCCCGCCTGGCCGCGTACTCGATGTCGGCGGGCGTCAACCCGTGGCTGCGCTGCACCAGGGCGGCCAGGTCGACGCTCGGCCTGATCTCGGTGGGAATGTACCGCTGCCAGATCGCCCCGCGGGCCTCGGCGTCGGGCAGCCCGATGGGAATGACGTAGTCGAACCGGCCGTGCCGCAGGAACGCCGCGTCGAGCGCACGCACGAAGTTGGTGGCGCAGATCAGCAGCCTGCCCGACTGCTCACGGAACTCAGAGATCAGCTTCAGCAGTTCGTTCGTCACGCCCTGCGTCGGCGAGGGCGGGTCGCCCTTGCGGTGCGCCGCGATCTCTTCGACCTCGTCGATGAAGACGACGGCGTGCTCGAGGGCGGCGATGGCCGTGAAGGTGGCCCGCAGCCCGCCCGCCATGCCCGCGGGCGAGCCCGACAGGCGTGATGGAAAGACCTCGACGAACGGCCAGTCGAGCCGCGAGGCGACGGCTCGGGCGAAGGTGGTCTTGCCCGTGCCGGGTGGGCCGAAGAGCATCACGGCGCGCGGCGGCACCACACCGAACCGCTCGGCCATGTCGGGCCGCGAGAGCGGCGTGACCAGCCGCTCTTCGAGCAGCGCCTTCTCTTTCTGCATTCCGCTCACGCCCTTCCAGAGATTACGCGGCAGAATGCGGCCGCCCACCTCCTTCAGCAGGTCGAGTTCGCGCCGCTGCACGGGCATCTCGCGCTCGAGGTAACGCAGGTGGTGGCGCAGCTCGAAGCCGTTCGCCTCGAGCCCGTCGAGCCGTTCGCCGCCCTCCTGGAACAGCACCGACAGCTTGCTCAGCCCGAGCGGCGCCATGCGGCGTTCGAGCGCGTCGAGCAGCTCGGCGCCGACCTGGTCAGAGGGAAAACCGGCCTCGGTGGCGAAGAACACGATCCAGCCCTGCGCGTGCGCGGCGCGGCCGACGGCGGCGCCGATCAGCCGGTCTTCGCTCATCGCCACCACGGCGTGGTCTTCCTGGCACGAGGCGATCACCTCTGAGAGCGAGTAGACCGGGCGTGACCCGCCATCGGTCACCTCGTTCCAGAGGTGCACGATGGCATCGAGATCGTCGTCGTGGAAGTCGCGGATGTACGTGGTGGCCATACGGAACTGTACCGTGGGGCATCCGTTCGGGCCTGTCGAATCTCGACAGCCACCTGAAACTGTGGCAGTTATCTGATACATTGGGCGAAAGCGAATGTGCTCAACGACGAGAGGATCCTCCATGCCCACACCCAGTCTGCAAGACGGTATCGACACCGCCGGATCGGCGGTCAACCTGCTGTGGAAGCCGGGCGTAGCGCCCTGGGTGCTGCCCGTCGTCGAGCCCGAGTTCGCCGGCTGGGCCGCCGAACAGGAGGCCTGGCGTTCGGGGGTCGCCCTCTCTGACCTCTCGTACCACATGTCAGACACCTTCTTCGAAGGCCCCGACGCCACTCGCCTGCTGCAAGACGTCAGCGCCAACAACTACGAGAACTTCGCGATCGGGCAGGCCAAGCAGTTCGTGCCCGTCGCCTACGACGGCAACATCATCGTCGACGGCATCCTGCTGCGCGAGCGCGAGAACAGGTACACCCTCACCGGGGTGCCTGCCTCGCAGAGCTGGGTGAAGTACTTCGCCGCGAAGGGCGGCTACGACGTGGAGTTCGTGACGAACGCCGACTCGTCGGTGCGCAGAGACGGCGACCCTGCGGTGTTCCGCTACCAGATCCAGGGGCGGCACGCGCTCGAGCTCGTGGCCTCGGCGTTCGGTGGCCCGCTGCCCGAGACGAAGTTCTTCCACTCCACGCCGGCCACCCTTGCCGGAAGGCCGGTTCGGGCCCTGCGTCACGGCATGGCGGGCCAGGCCGGCTACGAGTTCATCGGCGACTACGCCGACCACGAAGCGGTGAAGGATGCCCTGCTGACGGCGGGCGAACAATACGACCTCGTGCAGGTCGGCGGCCTCGCCTACCTGACCAACGGCGTCGAGAGCGGCTGGATTCCGACCCCCACCCCCGCCATCTACACCGACCCCCAGCTGGCCGACTACCGCCAGTCGCTCAGTCTGTTCTCGTACGAGGGGCAGAAGCCGCTGAACGGCAGCTTCTTCTCCGAGAACATCGAGGACTACTACATCTCGCCCTGGGAGCTCGGCTACGGCCGCTCGATCTCGTTCAACCACGACTTCATCGGGCGCGACGCACTGCAGGCGGCCAAGGCCGAGGTGAACCGCACGAAGGTGACCCTCGAGTTCAACCTCGACGACGTGCACGCCGTGTTCGGCGCCGAGCCCGGCCGGGTGCTCAGCTACGGCCGGTACCGCATCGAGACCGACAGCGGGCTGGCGGGCATGACCTTCTACACGGCAAACATCGCGCCCGTCGGCACGGTGCTCGCCCTCTCACTGATCGACACCGAGTTCGCCACCCCCGGCACCGAGGTCACGGTCGTCTGGGGCGAACACCCCGGCGCCGGAACCGACCCGAACGCCGACCTCGGGTTCGCGCGCATCCGGGCCACCGTGCAGCCCTCGCCCTACGACGAGTTCGCCCGCACCCAGTACCGCAAGATCGCGTTCGTGTCGTGACCCTCGTCGAAGCCAGAATGCCGAATGCCGCGCTGAAGCTGCCGCACGACGAGGCCGTGCTGATCGTGCACGGCGACGACCGGCCCGGGCTGGTGGCCGCCGTCTCGAAACTGCTGGCCGACCACGGCGCGAACATCAATGCCCTCGACCAGCACTCCGACAACCCGGTGGGCGGATCGTTCTTCCAGCGCACTGTGTTTCACGTCGACGACCTGGCGGCTGCCCGCCCGGCGCTCGAGGAAGCCCTCGACGCGCGGCTCGGCCACGACCTCGGCCTGTCGTGGAAGCTCAGCGACCGCTCGATTCCGAAACGGGTGGCGATTCTCGCCTCGACCTCCGACCACTGCCTGCTCGACCTGCTGTGGCGGCAGCGCCGGGGTGAGATACCGATGGTCGTGCCGATGGTGATCTCGAACCACACCACGGTGGCCGACGATGTGCGGCAGTTCGGCATCCCGTTCTTCCACGTGCCGTCGGGCGCGGGCGCCGACAAGTCGGCCGCCGAGGCGCAGATCGTGAATCTGATCAGGCAGAACGCCGATGTCGTCGTGCTTGCCCGCTACATGCAGATTCTCTCGCCCGGCTTTCTCTCGGCCGTCGGGGTGCCGGTGATCAATATCCATCACTCGTTTCTGCCGGCCTTCATCGGCGCGAGCCCCTACCGCAAGGCGAAGGAGCGGGGAGTGAAGCTCATCGGTGCCACAGCCCACTACGTCACCGAAGAACTCGACGAGGGGCCGATCATCGAACAGGATGTGGCGCGGGTCTCGCACATCGACAGCGCCGCCGACCTGCAGCGCCGCGGCGCCGACGTCGAGAGACAAGTGCTCTCGCGGGCGGTACTCTGGCACTGCGAAGACCGTGTCGTACGCAACGGAAGAGAGACGATCGTATTCTGACCCAGGCCGCATCGAGCCTCCCCGGCCCGGTCGCCGCCCCCGAGCATCCGACGTTGTCGCTCGGCGGGCTGACGCAGACCGCGCGTCTGCCGAGGCACGTCGAGATTCTCGACTTCTGGGTTGACCCGGCAGTCGCCTTCGACGTGCTCGCCGGTGGGGCACGAGACGCGTTCTGGCTCGACGGTGGCGTCGACGCCACCAGCGGCTGGAGCCACCTCGGCACGCCCGGACCGCTCGGTGCGGTGGCGCTGTGCGACCCTGTCGGCGGCGGCATGACGGTGCGGGCGTCGAACGGTGGTGCGGCATCCGGCGCCGACGCCGTGTCGCTCGACTGCACGGCGTTCGAGCTGCTGGCGGCGACAGAGAGCCACGTGCGGCCGAGGGCTGCCGCAGACCCGGCGGCGAGCGCAGCTGCGGCGTCGGCCGGGTCGGCGGCGGCCGATGCGGCGGCGGCCGGGCGCCCAGCCACGAGGGCGGGCTTCGACCTCGGCTGGGTCGGCTGGCTGGGCTACGAGAACGGGGCGCGCGAGCTCGGTGTCGTGCACGCCGCCGAACAGGCGAGCGACACCGTGCTGCTCTTCGCCGACCGCGTGCTGTCGTTCGACCACGCCCGCCGGCAGCTGCGGTTGGTGACACTCGTGACGCCCGGGTCGGATGCCCACCTCGACTGGTGCGAGACGACCGCGTTGCAACTGCGGCTGCTGGTCGGCCGCGCACCGGTCGCCGCGCCGGCCGCCCCGCAGCTCGCCGACGCCCACGCCCGGCACAGCCCCGACGAGTACCGCGCGCTGATCGCCGCGTGCCAGCGTGAGATCGCGGCCGGCAACGCCTACCAGCTCTGCCTGACCAACCGGTTCGAGGCGCAGACCAGCGAAGACGCGCGCACGGTCTACCGGCGGCTGCGGGTGGCCAACCCGACCGCCCACGGCGGCCTGGTGATGGCGGGCGACACCGCGCTGCTGAGCTCGTCGCCGGAGGTCTTTCTCACCGTCGGACCCGACCGCCGCGTGCAGACTCGGCCGATCAAGGGCACCCGGCCGCGGGGCGCGACGGCCGCCGCCGACGAGGCCCTGCGGCGGGAGCTGCACGACGACGTGAAGGAGCGCGCAGAAAACGTGATGATCGTCGATCTGATGCGCAACGATCTCTCGCGGGTGAGCGAGCTGGGTTCGGTCGAGGTGACCGGGCTGTTCGAGGTCGAGCAGTACGCCAACGTCTTCCAGCTGGTCAGCACCGTCACGGCGCGACTCACCGACGGCACCACCGTCGCCGACCTGCTGCGCAGCACCTTTCCTGCGGGCTCGATGACCGGCGCGCCCAAGAACTCGGCGATGCGCCTGCTGCACGGCCTCGAAGGCGGCCCGCGCGGCGCCTACGCGGGGGCGTTCGGGTATGTGTCACTGAACGGCACGGTCGAGTTGGCCATGACCATCCGGTCGATCGTGCTGTCGAACGGCACGGCCAGCATCGGCTCGGGCGGCGGCATCACGGCGCTGTCGAAGATCGACGACGAGGTCGCCGAGACGTTCGTGAAGATCGTTCCGCTGCTGGCGGCGCTCGGCACCCGCATCGGTGGGGAAGCGTCGTGACCGAGCATCCCGTCTACCGGGCCCTGCTCGCCCGGCTCGGCGAGGCCGCCCCGCAGCCACGACTGCACCCCACCCGCCGGGCGCTCGAGCTGCTCGGGTCGCCCCACCGCGCCATCCCGCTCATCCACATCACCGGAACGAACGGCAAGACCAGCACGAGCCGCATCGCCGCTGCCGTGCTGCGGGCCCACGGCCGCCGCGTCGGGCTGTTCACGAGCCCCCACCTGGTGCGGTTCAACGAACGCATCTCGATCGACGGCGCGCCGATCACCGACGAGCAGCTGCAGACGGTCTGGCCCGAGGTTCAGGATGCCCTGGCCGCCGTCGACGCCGAACTGGCCTCGACCGGCGACGTACCCGTGACGTTCTTCGAGGCGCTGACCGTGCTCGGCTACACCGCGTTCGAACGCACCGGCATGACCGCGGCCGTCATCGAGGTGGGCATGGGCGGACTCTGGGATTCGACGAACGTCGCCGACGGCAGGGTGGCCGTGTTCACGCCGATCTCACTCGACCACACCGCCCGGCTCGGCCTGACCGTGGCCGAGATCGCCACCACGAAGTCGGGCATCATCAAGCCCGGTGCCACCGTGGTGGTCGCCGAGCAGACCGAGGAGGCCGGGCATCCACTCGCCGACCGGGCACGCCGGGCCGGCGCCGACACGCTCTGGCTGGGCCGCGACTTCGGGTTCGAGGTGCGTGGACGGCGCGAGGTGGGCCAGACCATCACAGCCTGGGGGCCGTTCGGGGTGCTCGACGGCCTCGATGTGCCGCTCACCGGCCGTCACCAGGCCATGAACACGACCGTGGCGCTGGCCGCGGTCGACGCGTTTCTCGCCCACGAGGTCTCTGGCCCGGCGGCCCGGTCGACCGGCTCCGGGTCACCCTCAACGGCAGGGTTCTCACCCGACCAGGGGTCGCCGCCGCCCACCGGTTTCTCCGCCGAGGCGGCCCGGCGCGGAGTGGCCGCCGCCACGTCTCCCGGCCGGCTCGAACGGGTCGGTGCCGATCCGCTCGTGCTCGTCGACGCCGCCCACAACCCCGGCGGTGCGGCCGCACTCGCTGCCGCCCTGCGCGACCTGCCCGACGCGTCGCGGTTCGGCGTGGTGCTCGCCGTTCTCGCCGACAAGGATGCCCGGGGCATCGTCGAGGCGCTGGCCCCCGTGACGGCGCGGTTCTTCGTCACCACCTCGAACTCCGACCGGTCGCGCACGCCGGCCGACCTGCTCGCCGTCGTGCGCGAGGTCGCCCCCGCCCACGAGTCGTCGGCCTACGACGACCAGGCCGAGGCGCTCGATGCGGCGCGCGGCTGGGCCGCGGGCATCCCGTCGGCCGGGGTGGTGGTGACCGGGTCGATCACCCTCATCGGCGAAGCCGCGGCCCGGGCGGTCGTGAGCCAGGCGTGAGCCAGCCGGGCCGGGCACGCTCGTAAGACAGCCGCGCCACAACCGGGCCGGCCGCAGTCGTGAGACAGCTGCGCCCCGGCCGGGCTCACCGGGCGCGCGCGGCGCCGTACGACTCGGGCCACAGCGCCTCGGCCGGGCGCGATTCGCCTTCGAGGGCCACCACGATGCCGACGAGAGCCTTCAGCACGACGTCGACGTCGCGCTTCGAGATCGCCGCCGTGACCTCACGGTTCTCCTCGGTGATCATGCGCCGCCCCTCCGCCACGCCGGCCGCCCCGGCCTCGGTGAGGTCGAACAGAATCACGCGTCTGTGCACCGGGTGCGGCGCGCGACCCACCCAGCCGATCTTCTCGAGGTGCGACAGCGCCGTGCCCACACTCTGCGGCGTGATGTGGTGGGCCCGAGAAAGATCGGATGCAGACAACCTGCCCTGCTCCTGCAGGTGCACCGCGAGCCCGAGCTGGGTCACTGTCACGCCGAGGGCGTCGAGCGAATCCTGAGCCCGCTTGTGCACGGCCTGCTGCGCGCGCCAGAGGATGTAGGTGAACTCGTCCTCCCACGACTTCTCGTCGGCCGCAACACCCGGCTGCACCCCGCTCTCGCCCGTCGACTCTGCCACGTGGCCCCACCATCTCTCGCGCCGATTACCAGTCACCTGATGATATTCCAGTTTCCTGCCGAGTTATCGCAGGCCCTCACCGATGTCGCTGGTCAGATCGCGTTGCGCCGCCGCGCCTCCCGACACCGACAGCGCGTAGCCACGCACTACCGGCACTGCCCAGCCACCGAAATCTGCTCGTCGGTCGGTCGGCCGTAGGCCTCGATGCCCGACCCCGGCACGTCGAAGCCCTGGCTGATCGACCAGGCGGTCGCCCACATCTCCTGGTCGCGGTTGAAGGCCGGGCTCGCGAACAGCGTCGAGCAGCGGTAGACCTGCGTGTGCCCCACCTCGTGCGTGACCAGCGCGCGTGCGTCGCGGCCCTCGCTCCACGCGTCTTCGATCGTGTAGTTCAGGCTGATGATGGCGTAGCCGCCGTCGGTGTCGTACGTCTCGGCGGTGCCCGAGAGCCAATTAGAGCCGAGGCCCGAGACCTCGGGCGCCCACACGAACTCGAGCGCGACGCCATGCGAGATCGAGCGCGCATAGCTCTCGATCTCGTTGCGCACGGCCCATGACGGGTCATTCAGCTGGGCCTGGTTCGAGGCCTGCGAGGCGACGACCTGTGATTCCGCGTCGGTCAGGCTGGCCAGGAAGCCCCCGTCACGCGCGGCGCTCTGCATGGGGTTGCGCGCCTCGGCCACCAGGTTCTCGAGGGCCACCTGCCGCGACTTGTTGGCCAGCGTGTTCGCGGCGAGGGTCTGGTCGGCGGTCACCGCGACGCCCTCGAAGTAGGCCGCCTCGGCGGCGTCGAGGCTGTCTTCGGCGGTCTTGGCCGCATCGGTCGCCTGGGCCAGGCCGTCGCTGGTCTGCTGCGAGGCGCGGGTCGCTCCCTCGAGCTGCTCGGCGTCGCCCGTGAGTTGCCACGGCGGGCGGTATCCGCTGTCATCGGCGGCCTCGAGCGCGCTGCTGTCGGGAGCGACGGCCGCGGGGGCCTGGGCGAGGGCGTCGACGGTCGCGAGCGACTGCCGCAGGGCATCCGCCTGGGCGATCGGCAGGCTCGCGAAGGCGGGGCTGTCGACGACAGAGTGGATGCGCGTGGCGAGCCCCTGCACCGCGAGCAGCCGGGCGTCGAAGGCGTGCGCGGCGCTCGTCTCAGTGTCGAGCTGCGACTGCAGTGTGCTGCCGGCGCTCTCGTAGCGGTTCTGCGTCGCGGCGCTCCAGCCCCAGAAGCCTCCGGCGATGAGAGCGACCGCGACCACGAGGGCGGCGATAGGCACGATCCGACGGCGCAGGAGAGGCCGCCGCGCGGCGGGCGGTGGCGCGTCAGAGGGCGCGGCGGGGTCGGCCGATGAAGGCGGCATCAGCGCGGCGGGGTCGGGGTCGACTGCCGACACGGGCTCCATCGCCTCTGCGGGCGGCACTGCTGCGGCCGCGGGCGCGGCGGGGCCGGCGGGCTCCTCACTCATCAGGCGGTGTCCTCTCGGGCGATGTCGGCGATGGGCGCCGACGTACCGAGCGGTGACGATGGGCGACCGCGAGCATACCACCCGATCAGCCCCGCGCCCACGGCGAGCGCCGCGCCGCCGACTGCGACCGCCGGCACCACGCCGATTGCGGTGCCGAGCACGGCGAGCGTGATGCCGTTGCCGGTTCTGAACCCCTGGCCGACCATGTTGAACACGCCGACCGTTCGGCCGCGCTGTTCGGCCGGTGCCCGCAGCTGCACGATCGTCTGCGCGACCGACAGGCTCGCGAGGCTGGCCACACCGCCGATCACCAGCGCGATGACGGCGATGGCGAACACTCCGCTCACCGTGACCGCCACCGTGGTGAGCCCGATCACCAGCGTGCTGATCACGGCGACGCGCACCGTCGGCCGCAACGAGTTCGTCGCCTCGAGCAGAAAACCGCCCAGCACACCGCCGACCCCGTTGGCGAACAGCAGCAGCCCGTAACCCACCCCCGTGTCGGCGCCGAGAGCCGCGGCGATCGAGGGCATCGCGACCTGCAATGACCCGCCGCCGCACAGCGCGACCAGGGCAGTGAGCACGATCGCGGTGGCCATGGCCCGGTCGCCGCGTACCGTGCGCAGCACCACCCCCACGTCGCGGAATGACGTCTTGCGCGCGACAGCGCCGCTGCGGGTGTGCCCGGTATACGGCGCCCGCAGCATCAGCACGGTCATCGGCAAGTAGAACAGCACGTTGGCGAAGATGCCCCACACCGGGCCGAGGCCGAACAGCAGCAGGGTGCCGACGACCGGCCCGCACAGCACGCCCAGGTTGCGGAACGTCGCGTTCAGACGCACGATGTTCGGCAGCTCGCCCTCGGGCGCGTAGTCGTGCAGCAGCATCTGCTCGGCCGGGCCCCACAGCGCGCCGGCGCAGCCGTGCAGCACGAGCAGCACGCACGCCTCCCACACCTGCAGGGTTCCGGTCAGGAAGAGCACGCCCCAGCAGATCGAGACCAGCATGAACAGCCCCTGCGCGGCCTGGATGAGTCGCCGGCAGTCGTACCGCTCGGCGAGCGTGCCGAACGGAACCGACAGCAGCAGGAACGGCAGCCAGTGGCTGACGACCTCGAAACCGACCAGCGCAGGCGAGTGGAACTGCTGCCACAGCACCCAGTAGGTGAGCACGTGCTCGTTGTTGTCGCCGAGCATCGACAGCCCCGCGCTCAGCAGGTAGAACCGCGAGGGCCGGTCGCGCAGGGCCCCGAACCGGCGAGGGGCAGCCAGGCTCACGCGCCGAACGCCGGGGCCAAGGGGTACATGGCCGTGATCACCTTCAGCGCCTCGACCGACTGCGGGGTCAGAATCGACGTGACCTGAACGCCCGAGGGCACCATCTCGCGGGCCCAGGCCAGGCCCGGC
Organism: Subtercola sp. YIM 133946; assembly: GCF_036553535.1. Lineage (NCBI taxonomy): Bacteria > Bacillati > Actinomycetota > Actinomycetes > Micrococcales > Microbacteriaceae > Subtercola > Subtercola sp. YIM 133946. The sequence goes on along the minus strand of NZ_JAZHPE010000008.1, from coordinate 84,297 downwards.
CTGATGCTGTCGGCGATCGCCGAGGCGGCCGCGGCGGCGTCGCGGTCGAGCACGGCCTCCATCACCCGGCCGTGCACCTCGATGCGCTCGGCGACAGTGAACCACCCGTTGTACCGCAGGCACTGCAGTTTGAGGTTCTGCACGAGCGATCTGAGCGCCGGCAGATGCCCGCCGGCGAAGAGCGCGTCGGAGAACCGCAGGTAGTACCGGCTCATCTCGGGCGAGATCTCGGTCTGCCCGTGCCAGGCGCGCACATATTCGTCGAATCGGGCCGTGATGTTCTGACGCAGGTCGTCGGTGAACTGCTCGACGCTGAGCTGCACCAGCAGCGGTTCGAGAAGGGCGCGCAGTTCGAAGATCTCGAGGGCGCGGGCCGGGGAGACCGCCGAGACCCGAGCCCCCTGCTGCGCCTGAACGTCGAGCAGCCCCTCGCTGCCCAGACGCTGGATGGCCTCGCGGATCGGGGTGGGGCTGACGTGCCAGGCCTGGGCGAGCTGAACTGTTCGCACCCGTTCGCCGGGCTGCAGTTCACCCAGCAGGATGCTGTCGCGCAGCCTGTCCACGACCCAGTCGACACGGCCCTTCGGCGGCGCACTGGCCGGGTACTGTGCCTCGGTGTCGGAGCTCATGAACCACCCATCGATCTCGTGTTCAACCATATCTCGACTCCGACCCCGCCCCGATGCTGGCCCGGGCGACCGACCCCAGGCCCGCGTCGGGCTCGTCTCCGCGCCACACGATGTGCAGATCGGGCCGAACGACCACATAGTCTGCGCCCCACACGCGCCGTGCGGCATCCGAGGGCACGTGCAGCTGCTCGACAGGGATGCCGGCCGCCACGAACGGGGCCCCGATCGCGGCTGCGGCGTCATCGTCACCGCCAACGCTGACGACGGTGAAGACCCCCTGAGAAATGATGTCCTGGAAGGCTGTGCCGCCCTCGGCCCAGACGTGGGGCAGCCGCGCTCCCACCGAGGCCACAGCGGTGTAGGGACGATGGATGCCCGCCTGCTGCGCCGACGCCGCGTACGTGTAGCCCAGCTCGACCCCCTCCATCGAACCCGCCTGCGCCTCGTTCTCGTCGGCGAGTTCGGCGATGTGTGCCCGCCCCGCCGCCGAGCGCACCGTCGCTGTCGAGACGGCCGAGCGCCACACCATCCGGGCGTCGAACCGGGCGCGGGAGTAGGCGGTGTTGGCGATGGCGACGGGCCGACGCTCGCTCTCGTAGGTGGTGAGCAGACGAGGTGGAGCCCATCCCGCGAGCACGGCGTTCAGCTTCCAGCCGATGTCGATCGCGTCGCCGATACCGGTGTTCATGCCGAGGCCGGCCGCCGGGTTCATGAGATGGGCCGCGTCGCCAGCCAGAAAGACTCTGCCTCGCCCGTACGACTCGGCCACCATCGACCTCATCGTCCACGGTGCCGCGTGTTCGACGACGTAGTCGACCGGAAATCCGACGAGAGCTTCGAATCGCGCAGTGACGTCGTCGGGTTCGTCGACGACCGTGTGCAGCGTGAAGTGCTTCGTGTCATCCTGCACGATGAGAAACGAGTGGTGCTCGTCGGCGAAGTGGTAGTGCCGCCCGCGACCGGTTCGGATGCGCTCGTACAGGTCGGGGGCGTGGATGAGCGCCTGGGTGAGACTCATCAGGTGCGCCTCGCCACGCAGGTGCACCCCCAGGGCCTTCCGCACCGGGCTGCTCCCCCCGTCGCAGCCCACCAGGTAGGCCGCCTCGACGACCCGGGTCGAGCCATCGGGGCCCGTGAGCTCGGCCGTGACCCGGTCGCCGTGGTCGGTGAAGCCCGCAAGCTGCCAGCCGAACAGAGTGGTCACGGCGCCCTGCAGTTGAACCTGCGCTCGAAGCAGTGGCTCGAGCGTGTACTGCGAGATCAGCTGGTACGGCTCGGCCGGCATCGACCCGTCATTGCGACCCGCCCCCCGCTCGACGAGGGTCTGCACCGACGGTTGGGGGTGGTGCACGAGCGGCGGGTCGGCCAGTGTCGTCGTCACGAACACGTCCATCGGCAGCCGGGCCGGAAAGCCGGCCGACCGGATGCTCGCGGCGATGCCGAGCCGCCGAAAGTGCTCCATGGTGCGCGGGTTCACCCGTTCCATCTTGGGCAGGTGGCTCGGCTCTGCGAGACGATCGACGAGAAGCGTGTTCACACCGCGCTGGCCGAGATCGAGGGCCAGCGCCAGGCCGACCGGGCCCGCTCCGACGACGATGACTTGAAATGTCTGCATTCTGTACCGATTCTCTCGATCGGGGTTCCTAAATCCATATTCTATAGATTATTGTTCCCATCATGGAATCAATGACGATGAGACAGACCCGACAGACGGGCGACCCGCTGCTGGTCGCTCTGGGAGTGCCGCGGCCCGAACGGGTCGCCGACGAGCTCGCCATCCGCGAGCTCGTCAGACTCGAACGCCTCTGGCGTGACGTCGGCGAGTGGGACAACGTCGCCGAGTGCTTCACCGACGAGGCCGTCATCCGTACCACCTGGTTCGAGGGCAACGCGAAAGAGTTCGCCCTGCAGTCGAAGGTGATGGCCGAGCACGGCCGGCACAGCAAACACCCGATCGACCCCATCTATGTGCTGATCGACGGCGAGCGGGCGCTGGTCGAGAGCCGGGCCCAGATTCAGAACAGAAGCGAGCTCGACGGTGTGTGGTTCGACATGACCCAGTACGTGCGGTTCTTCAGCCGGGTGCGCCGCACCGAGGCCGGCTGGCGCCTGGCGAGCTTCGAGGGCATCTACGAGAAGGGCACCATCGCACCGGTGAATCCCGATGACTCGCTGCCCTTCGACTGGGCAGAGGTGGAGTCGTCGACGACGCGCACGTCGTATCGCCTGTGGGCCTGGTCGATGAGCCGCCGCGGGTACACCGTTCCCGACGACCGTCTGGGTGACGACGATCCAGACGGAGTTCAGCGCTTCTACGCGGCTGAGCGTGCGTGGCTCGGAGGGCGATCATGATCGACATCGCCATTGCCGGCGGCGGCATCGGCGGCCTCGCTTCGGCGTTGTTCCTGCACGAACAGGGCGAGCAGCCGACCGTCTACGAGGCCGCGCGCAGCATTCGCGAGCTCGGCGTGGGAATCAATCTGCAGCCACACGCACTGCGTGAGCTCTCGACGATCGGGCTGCAGGATGCCGTGCTGCAGGCCGGCGTCTCATGCGACCACTGGGGCCTCTACAACGAATACGGCCAGGAGGTGTGGTCTGAGCCGCGTGGCCTTGCCGCGGGCGAGCACTGGCCGCAGGTGTCGATCCACCGCGGCACGCTGCAGGGCATCCTGCTCGCTGCAGTGCGAGAGCGCCTCGGCGCAGACCGGGTGCAGACCGACCGCCGCCTCGGCGCGTTCAGCCAAGACCGATCGATGGTGCAAACCTCCTTCACCTCCGTCGACGGCGCACGCACCGAGGTCGAGAGCGATGTGCTCCTGGGGGCCGACGGCATCCACTCGCAGGTGCGCCGCCAGCTCTTCCCCGACGAAGGCCAGGTGTGTTTCAGCGGCCAGAACATGTGGCGCGGGCTTGTGAAGGCGCGCGCCTACCTCGGTGGACACACGATGGCGATCATCGGTCACGACGCACAGAAGTTCATCGCGTACCCGATCACGCCGCCCGACGACGAGGGATTCGCGCTGATCAACTGGATCGTCGAACTGCCCACCGATCGTCCCCTCGGGCGCGAGGACTGGAACCGTACGGCCGAGGTGGGCGATCTCGCCGCCCGATTCACGCACTGGCGTGTTCCGTGGCTCGACGTCGCCTCGCTCATCGCCCAGACGGGAGTGGCCTACGAGTTTCCGATGGTCGATCGCGATCCGCTGCCGAGGTGGACTCATAACCGGGTGACCCTGCTCGGTGACGCAGCGCATCCGATGTATCCGATCGGGGCCAACGGCGCCTCGCAGGCGATCCGCGACGGGGCCGCGCTGTCTCGGGCCATCGCGGCGTCGGGCGTCGCCGGGCTCGCGTCGTACGATGACGAGCGCCGGCCGCTCACCCGCGACATCGTGCTCAGCAATCGCAAGCTGGGCCCTGAAGCCGTTCTCGAACTGGCGCACGTGCGCGCCCCGCACGGCTTCGATCGCATCGACGACGTCATCCCGCGGCACGAACTCGAAGCCGTGGCCCGCGACTATCGAACTCTGACCTGGGCCTCTGCCCCGGCCTCGCATGACGCCGAGAACTCCCCCGTGTGAAGCACCCGCTCACTCTCACCATCACATCGAAACCCAATGGAGGGTATTGAATGCCATGAGTACTGACACCATCGCAACCACCGTCGGTGAATTCATCGACACCCTGCCGGTTCGCAGATTCCAGATCCAGATCGCCGTGCTCGCCGGCATCGTGGTTCTGCTCGACGGCCTCGACAACATCGTCATCGGCCTCGTTGGGCCGGCGATGGCAGCCAGCGCGGGCGTGAAGGTCGCTGCGCTCTCCCCCGTGTTCTCCGCGGGCCAGTTCGGCTTCATGGCCGGCGCACTGCTCATCGCACCCCTCGGCGACCGGCTCGGCCGCAAGCCCGTCATGATCGGCGCCATCGCCCTGTTCGGCATCATGACCGTTCTGACCGCGACCGCCGACTCGGTGACCGGCCTGCTCGTGCTGCGCTTTCTGACCGGCGTCGGCATGGGTGGGGCGGCGCCAGTCGCGCTCGCCCTCGTCGCCGAATACATGCCGAGCCGGCGGCGGGCCTCGACGGTCGCGATGGTGTGGGCCGGATTCCCGCTCGGCGGTGTCGTCGCCGGCCTGGTCGCACCGCTGTTCCTGCCTGACTGGCAGCTGCTGTTCGTGCTGATCGGTGGCGTAGTGGTCGTCGTCGCGCTCATCCTGCTGTGGGGCATCCCCGAGTCTCTGGGCTTTCTCGCGGCACGCGCGGTTCGGCGCGATCGCATTCCGGGGCTCGTGCATCGCCTCGCGCCCGAGCGAACCGATTACCAGAGCATCCAGTTCCGCGCCAGTGAAGAACGCAGCCACGTTCCCGTGCGCCAGCTGTTCGCCGACCGGCGGGCGGTGGTCACGATCGTGCTGTGGGCGGTGTTCTTCTGCTCGTTCCTGCCCATGGTGCTGATCTCGAACTGGTCACCCACCATTCTCGAGAACAGCGGACTGACCGTGGCAGAAGCCGGTCTGGCCATCACCTTCAACAGCCTCGGCAGCTGGATCGGATCAGGCATCGTCGGAGTGCTCATGGATCACCTCGGCAAGTTCCGCGTCATCCTGATCGGTCTCGTCATCACCGCGGCGAACTTCGTCGTGCTCGGTGCAGTGGCCGGCAACTTCGCAGGAGCGGCGATCGCGATCGCGGCCCTCGGGTTCTTTGCCGGTGGGGCACAGTCGGGCATCATCACGCTCGGGTCGCTGTTCTATCCGACGGTGATCCGATCGACCGGCCTCGGCTGGGCGGTCGCGCTGGGCCGGTTCGGCTCGGCGATCGGGCCGCTCGTGGGAGGTGCCATGATCGCAGCCGGATGGTCGGCCTTCACATCGTTCGCCGTCGTCGCCGCCTTTCCGATCGCCACCCTCATCATGCTGGTGATCGTGCGCCTGCTGGTGCGGCAGCGCCCGGAGAGCTTTCCCGCCATCATCACCTCAGACCAGCCCGCTGCGCAGAAAGAGGCGGTGAGCATCCATGGCTGACGAGACACTCCAGCACGCCATCGACCGCGCCGGCGGGCCTGTCGCGCTGCTGCGCGATCTGCCGAACGCACCTGACACCATCGCCCGGGTTCCCGTCGCCGCGGAGTACACCGACTGGCGGTCTGAGCAGCACGCCTGGCGAGACGCCTGCGCGTTTCTCGACCAGTCGCACCACATGGTCGACCTGTTCGTGTCGGGCCCCGACGCGGTACGGCTGCTCAGCTCGGTCGGAGTCAACAGCTTCGTCACCTTCGCACCGAACACCGCCAAACAGCTTGTGGTCTGCAACCCCGACGGCCAGTACATCGGCGACGTCATCGTGTTTCACCTGCCCGACGGCACGCTCGACCTGGTCGGTCGCGAGATCATCATGGACTGGGTGCAGTTCAACGCAGAAGCCGGCAGCTACGACGTGACGATAGTGCGAGACGAGAATACCCGTCGCCGCAAGAGCGGTCCCCCGATGTTCTATCGCTACGAGGTGCAGGGACCACTCGCGCAGGAGGTCATGGCCCGCCTGCTCGGCCGCGCGCCCGATCTGCGCTTCTTCCAGATGGGGCAGATCGAGCTGGCCGGCCACACCGTCAACGTGCTGCGCCACGGAATGGCCGGCCAGCCCGGCTATGAACTCTTCGGGCCGTGGGTCGACGGCGACGAAGTGCGCGACCTCATCCTGTCGCTAGCCGATGAGTTCAGCATCCATCGAGTCGGGGCCCGGGCGTACTCGACGGCGAACCTCGAGTCGGGCTGGGTGCCGTCGCCCCTGCCCGCAGTGTTCGACGGCGACGACCTGCGCGCGTTTCGCGAGTGGCTCGGCACGAAGACGATCGGCGTCGACGCCCTGGGCTCCATCGGAGGCAGCTTCTTTTCGCCGAATATCGCCGACTACTACCTGACGCCCTTCGACCTGGGTTACGAGAAGATCATCGCCTTCGACCATGAGTTCGTCGGTCGAGAAGCGCTCGAACGCCTGGCCGAGCAGCCGAAGCGCACCAAGGTGACGCTCGTCTGGCACCCCGACGATGTGCTCGCGGCCGTCGGGCTCGACTTCGGGGAGGGCCTGCCGGCTCGCACGATCTCGATGCCGAAGGCGCGGTACGCCCTCTACCAGCAAGATGTCGTGCTGGCGGCGGGCCGGCCGGTCGGCATCTCGATGGACTGCGGCTACATCGCCAATGGGCACGCGCTGGTGTCGCTGGCCACGCTCGACGCCGAGTGTTCAGAGATCGGCCGCGAGGTCACCATCGTGTGGGGTGAGAGCCCGATCTCGGCCAAACCGCACATCGAGCAGCATCGACAGGTCTCGATTCGCGCCACGGTCGCACCGGCTCCCTACGGTGCCTTCGCCCGTGGCGAATACCGGGCGCGCTGAGCCGATGCAGACGGCAATCAGCCCGAAGAGGCAGCCCGCACCGTGAGCAGACTGCGCGTGACCCTCGCCTGCGAGGCCTACGATCGCACGATCCCGCTGCTCACCGGCGCCGTGCGGGCCGCGGGAATCGACATCAACTACCTCCCGATGCAGGTGGAGGAGACGTTCCACCGCATGGTGAAGTTCGGCGAGTTCGACGTATCTGAACTGTCGCTGTCGAGCTACGTGCTGACGCTGCAGAGAGACGATCCTCCGTTCATCGCGATTCCGGTCTTTCCCTCGCGGTCGTTCCGTCACGGCGGAATCTACGTCAACACCGCGGCGGGGATCGCCGGGCCGGGTGACCTGGTCGGCAGGCGGGTCGGCATTCCCGAGTACCAGGTGACGGCCGCGGTCTGGATCAGGGGCATGCTCGCCGATCGGTACGGTGTGCCGGTAGCATCGGTGACCTACAAGACGGGCGGCCTGCACGCGCCCGGCCGCGTGGAGAAAGAGCCGATTCGGCTCCCACCCGACGTCGACGTCACGCCCATCGCCGACGACCAGACCCTCGTCGAAATGCTCGTGTCAGGCGAGATCGATGCGCTCTACTCGCCGCGCACCCCGCAGCCCTTTCGAGACGGAGACCCCCGCGTCGGGCGGCTCTTCGAAGACCTGCCCGCGACAGAGGCCGAGTACTTCAGGCAGACGAGGATCTTTCCCGTCATGCACGTCGTGGCGTTGCGGCGAGATGTCTACGACCGAAACCGCTGGATGGCCCGGTCGCTGTTCGATGCCTTCGAAGAGGCCCGCCGGCTGACCATGAACGCCATCGACGAGACGGCCGCGCTGCGGTACATGCTGCCCTGGCTGCAGAGCGAGGTCGAACGCACGAGAACGGTGATGGGGGCCGACTACTGGCGCTACGGGGTCTCGCCCGACGATCCGACCCTTGCGACATTTCTGCGATACTCGCACGACCAGGGCCTCGCGCATCGGCTCTGGAGCCCTGACGAGATCTTCGCGAAAGAGACCCTCGACGCGGTGATCGTCTGACCTGCGCCTGCCGGCTCAGCGGGTGCGGGTGCGACGGATGTCGGGCACCAGCGCCCTCGCCGAACGCCCCCGCAGGGCGCTGAACCAGACGCCGCCGCCGTAGGCGAGGTCGTCGAGCCGCCGGGCGAGCGCGAAGCGCACCGGATCGAGCCGCGACCCCGTGGCGCGCGATGTCGCCTCCGCTCGATGCGTATCCACCCCGTCGGCGGCCACGGGCCCGGTGCGCTCGGGATTCGGGCCTGCCGCGCCGGCCTCGAGCGCCCCCGCGCGAAAGGCCCCGGTGCGCACGTACTCGATCGCGGCATCCACCGCCCCCGCCACCAGCGCGGCCCGGCGCACCCGCCCCGAGAAGAGGCACCCGACGAGGGTGAGCGGCCACCAGTGCCGCAGCAGCAGTGCGGTGCCCTGCGACAGTGCCGCCGCGGCGCCCTGAGCAGTCAGCGTGACGCTCAACCTGGTCGGTTGTGCGCTGCTGCCGAGCTTCGATCGTATTCCGATCGCCGCATACACGAACAGCGCTGCCGCGACGGGCAGCGACCACCGCCGCTGGGCCAGCACGGCCGCGAGCAGGGCCGCACTCCACGGGGCGAGGATGACTGGAGCGATGTCGTGCGGATGCCGACGGCCGAGTTCGAGCGAGCCCGTGCCGTACACGGCCTTGCGCCGGAGCCAGTCGACCAGCTCTGTGCGATGCTCGTGCCGAACCGTGGCGGCCGGCTCGTAGCGCACGCGCCAGCCCGCCTCGGCCAGCCGCCAGACGAGGTCGACGTCTTCGCCCACCCGCAGGTCGGCGCTGAAGCCGGCCACCGTGGGGCCGGGTGCGGCGGGGTCGGGATCCACCGGGTCGGGTGCCGCCGGGCCGGCCGTCGTGAGGGCGGCGACCCGGCCCACCAGGCACGCGCTCGGCACCCACGACACCTCTGAGCGGGGCCGCACCGTCGCAGGACGACGGCCGAGGTCGAGTGAGGAGCGCGCCTCTTCGTAGCGCCCGATCCAGCCCGCCCCGTCGCCGTCGGGCAGGGCGCGCACCCGCGGGCAGGCGAGGGCGACGTGGTCGTCTGCGAAGTGCCGCAGCAGCATCCCGAGCGCATCGGGTTCGACGACGATGTCAGAGTCGACGAAGGCCACGAACGGCGTCTCGACCACGGCGAGTCCGGCGTTGCGGGCGCCGCCGGGCCCCACGTTCACGTCGAGGTGCAGGTACCGGGCGCCGAAACGGGCGGCGACCCGTTCGACGGCGACGGGGTCGATCGAGCAGTCGTCGACCACGACGATCGGATGCCCGTGGCCGAGGCTCAGCAGCAACCGCTCGAGCGCGGCGGGGCGGTCACGAACCGGCACCACCCACGTGACGGCTGCGGAACCGTCGCCCTGCGGGTAGTCGGGCAGGTCGGCGACCACGGGCTCGGCCATGGCCGCGTCGAGCAGGCGGTTCGCGAAGGCCCTCGACCGGGCATCCGTCACCGTCAGCCGCCGGCCATCGAAGAGCGCCTGGGCCGTCGGCGTGAGGTACAGCACGCGGGTGGGTGACCCGCCGATCAGCACACGCCCGCTCTCTCGCACCCGAACCCGGTGATTGAGCGCGATGACGAACCCGGTCGGCAGCGCCGCCGGCGCTGCGGGTGGAGCAGGGGTCGCGCGCGCCGCGGGTGGAGCGGGTGGGGGCGATGCGGGTGACGGTGGCGCCGGCGACGACGATGCGGGTGACCCCGACGATGCAGCGGGGGTCGCGCTCATGCGGGCACCAGGCGGCCGCGCTCGTCGGGGTGACCCGACGACACGAGGTCGGCAACCGCGCCCACCATCGACGCGAAGAGGGCGGCGCCCTCGGCGGCCGAGGCGCCGGTGGGGTCACCCAGAACGCCCGTCTGCGACACGGCGGCGACACCGCCCGCGCGCAGCCGGGGCAGCAGCTCGCCGAGCGGCGCGACCGTTCCCGGGGTGGCGCGGGCCAGGTCGACGGTACCGGCGGCCAGGTGCAGCAGCAGAGAAGTCTCGATGCGCCCGGCGTGCGAGTCGCGCTGCGCCTCGACGATCGCCGCCGCCGCGGGCGACGCGCAGGCCACCCAGGCGACGTCGTGACCCTCGCTGATCATCCTCGTGACCGTGTCGGCCAGAGTCGCGACGTTGCCGCCGTGCCCGTTCACGAACACGATGCGGCCCGCCCAGGTGGTGGCCGACCGCACCAGCTCGACCAGCACCGTCGTCAGCGCATCATGGCCGATCGAGAGGGTTCCGGCGAAGTGCTGATGCTCACCGCTGGCCCCATACGGCAGCGCCGGCGCGACGACGACCGGCCGCGCAGGCGCACCGGCCGGACGGGAGGCGCCGAGGCGCTCGGCCACCGCGGCCGCGACGGCCGCCGCGATCACGGTGTCGGTGCCGAACGGCAGGTGGGGGCCGTGCTGTTCGGTCGACCCGGTCGGCACGAGCAGGGTGGGCCGGGCATCCGGTGCCGACGCTGCCGGAGCCTCAGCGCCCTCGGGCTGGCCGAGCAGTGCACCAAGCGTAGCCGTCGACCCCGGCGCCAGCTCGAACGCGACCGCGACCTCCGCTGGGTCTAACGCGCCGGCCAGGTCGACCGCACCCGCCCGGCCGAACCCGGCCACCGGAACAGCCCCGGCGGCCGCCCCGCCCGCGGCCGTCACTTCGCCGGGATGAGCGGGTGCGCCGCGCCGAGCGTCTTCTCGAAGTCGAACGGAATCACGAGGTCTTCGCGATTCAGCTCGTGGATGTTCGAGTGCCCGAGCCCGAGCACCGCCGAGTCGAGCCCGCCGCGCAGAATGTCGAAGACGTTCTCGACACCGGCCTGGCCGTTGGCGGCGAGACCCCAGAGGTAGGCACGGCCGATCATCACCGCGCGTGCACCGAGGGCCAGCGCCTTGGCCACGTCGCTGCCGCGGCGGATTCCACCGTCGAGCAGCACCTCGATCTCGTCGCCGACCGCCGCCGCCACCGAGGGCAGCACCCGGATGGTCGCGGGTGTGGCGTCGAGGTTGTTGCCGCCGTGGTTCGACACCGAGATCGCCGTCACGCCGGCGTCGACCGCGCGGTGTGCGTCGTCGACGCGGGAGACGCCTTTGAGCATGAACGGGCCACCCCAGGTCTCGCGCAGCCACGCCACGTCTTCCCACGAGGGCGGCGGGGTCTGCATCCACTCGTAGTAGGCACCGAAGAAGGTCGGCGCCTCGCCCCCGGGCGGGGTGAGGTTCGGCGCGGTGAGGTCGGGCACCTTGCCGGTCTTCGCGAAAGCCAGCAGCCACTTCGGGTGCGGCAGAACGTTCGGCGCGAACGAGATCATCGTCTTCAGGTTCATGCGCTCGGGAATCGACGGGCTGCCCCAGTCGCGCCCGTTCGAGAACGACCAGTCGAGCGTCGAGATCAGGCCCTTCGCGCCGGCCGCCTTCGCGCGCTCCATGCGCTGCACCATCGCGTCGCGGGTGCCGCTCCAGTACATCTGGAAGAACGTGTTCGGGTTCGCCTCGGCGACGGCCTCGACGGGCTTCGACGCGAACGAGCTCAGCCCCATGATGGTGCCGCGGTTGGCGGATGCCCGGGCCACCGCCACCTCGCCGTCAGGATGCACGGCCTGCACACCCGTGGGCGACACGATCGCGGGCAGCGACACCGGAATGCCCATCACCGTGGTCGACAAATCGCGCTCGGCCTTGTGCCCGGCGACGTGCGGGGCGAGGCCGATCTCAGAGAACGCCTTCAAGTTGTCGTTGTACGTGATGCCCTTCTCGCTGCCGGCGACCAGCGCGCCGTAGACCGAGCTCGGCAGTCTCTTCTTTGCTCTCCGCTGCGCTTCGGCAACGGTTTCGAACCAGGGGTTCTGGGCCATGGGGGTGTCTCCTCGTCGTGTGCTGTGCTGTGTGGTGTTCGGGTAGGGGTGGGTCAGGAGTGGAAGATGGCGGTGAGCGCCGGCGCCACGTCGCGGTAGGTGCGGATCTGCCGGGCGGTGCCGTGCCCGGCGGCCGCCAGCTCGCGGCCGAGCTCGACGTCTTTCTCGGTGCTGACGTCGATGAGCACATCGAGCCGGGGCAGCCGCGAGGCCGCGATGCGCGGGTCTGGCCCCGCATTGTGCACGCAGTCTGACAGCAGAATCACCCGGGCATCCCGCACCGGCACCCGGGCGAGCTGGCGTGCCGCGAGTTCGAGCGGAAACGACACGTTCGTCAGCCCCCGCGCAGGCATGCGCAGGATGGTGTCGAGCAGCTGCATCGGCTTCACCGGCTGCCCGAGGTTCAGCAGCACCGCGGCATCTGACCAGAACGCGATCACCGCCAGCGCGTCGTGCTGCAGCTCGGCCGCGACGGCGCCCACGGTGGCGGCGGCCGACTGCAGCCGGTCGCCCTTCATCGAGCCCGAGACGTCGACCGCGAGCACGACCGACCGTCTGGTGCGCACACGCTCGCGAACGATGATGTCGTCGTCGTCGGGCACCGGATGCTCCGCCAGCAGCTCGAGCGTCTTGTCGAGGTCGATCTCGTCAGACCCTCCGCGGTAGGGCAGGCTCGCCAGCGTGCCACTGCCGCGCCGCGCCCCGCCGTTCTGCCGGGGCCTGGGTATGGCCAGCCGCGCGGTGATCTGCCGCGCGAGCGCGCGCGCCGCCGAGTCGGCGGGCAGCTCGCCTGCCGTCGCCAGCTCGAGTTCGCCTTCATCGTCGGTCGCCGTGGGGTCGGCCGACCCCCGGGTCGTCGCCTTCGGCCCGGCAGCGCCGGGTTTGGCCGCCCGAAAGACCGGGCCGCCCGAGCCGGCCTTCGCCTCGAAGACCGTCGGGTCGGCGTCGAGCTTCTTCGGCCGCCGGGCCAGCGGCCTGAGGGTACGTCTGCGCGCCATACTCGACCGGCGCGTGAGGGGAGAATCTGCAGCCACGTCTCTTCAACCCGGATCGGCCGCGGCGGGCAGCAGAATGAAGTGGTCTTCCCAGATCTCCCGCAGCACCACCTCGGGCGTGGAGTCGACCGACTCGTCGAGATGGATGCGCCCCGACAGCGCCAGGATCATCGCGTCGTAGACGAGTTCGGTGTAGCCGTCGTCGAGCGGGTCGGTGATGCCGCGCAGCTCGGCCAGGCGACCGGCGACGAGCACGCAGTCGATCGCTCCGCGCACGCTCGAGCCCTGCCGAACATCCGGATGCTCGCGGGTGGCCCGCGTCACGGCCACCGCATCGCTCACCAGCCTGTCGCCGAGCGGCCCGGCCGCGCCGGTGCGCAGCCGCACGATACCCTCTTCGGCCTCGGCGTCTTGGTAGTCGACGGCGAGCCGGTTGAGCCTGTCGTGCACGCTCGTCGACAACCGGGTGGTGCCCACGTTGTCGTAGGGGTTCATCGACGCGATGACGCGAAAGGTGGGCTTCGCCACGATGGTGCCCACCCGCGGCACGGCGATCTGCCGGTCGGCCATGGCCGTGAGCAGCGTGTTCAGCGTGTCTTCCGGAGCCCGGTTGAACTCCTCGATATAGAGGAACCCGCCCTGCTGCATGGCCTCGACCAGCGGCCCGGCCACGAAGTTCTCGGCGCTGTAGTCTTCGCGCAGCACTCTGGCCGGGTTGTGGTGGCCGACCAGCTTGGCCGGCGTCAGGTCGGCGTTGCCCTCGACGAACAGCAGCGGAATGCCCCACTCTTCGGTGATCGCCTTCAGCATGGTGGTCTTGCTCGTGCCCGGAGGGCCCTCGAGAACGATGTCGCGCCCGGCCGCGACGGCCGCGAGCGTGAGTTCGAGCTCACGTTCGCGGCCGACGAGGTGGGTGGCGATCCGCGCCCGCGTGGCAGCGACGTCGACCGCGGATTCGGATGTCACTTGACAGCAGCTCCAGCGTCGACGGCGAGCCGAACGCCCGTGATGTACCGCGACTCGTCTGAGGCGAAGAACAGCACCGCGTTCGAGATGTCGATCGCCTCGACCCACGGAATGGGCAGGGCGTTCATCAGCGTCGCAGCCTGGGCGAAGTCGTCGACCGTCGGATTCTCGAGATCGGGCCGGAACAACTTGTACGTGGCGTCGTTCATGACCATCGGCGTGTTCACCGTCGTCGGGTGAATGGAGTTCACCCTGATCATGTCGGGTGCCAGCTCGAGTGCCAGTGTACGCATTAACCCGACCACACCGTGCTTGGCCGAGACGTAGTGCGAGATGTTCTCGTACGCGAACAACCCGGCGTCTGAGCTGGTGAGGATGATCGAACCGCCGCGACCGCCCGCCTTGAGGTGGGGAATGGCCGCTTTGGTGGTGCGCCACACACCAGACAGATTGACGTTCAGCATGTCGGTCCAGGCGTCTTCAGACAGTTCTTCTGAGTGCGCCATCGCCGTCGAGATGCCGGCGTTCGCCGAGACGATGTCGAGCCGGCCGAGCTGCGCGACTCCGTCGTCGACGGCGGCCTTCAGAGCATCGAAGTCACGAACATCCGCCTTGGTGGCGATGATGCGGCGGTCGAGTGCTTCGACCTGCCGAACCGTCTCGGCGAGATCGTCGGCCGTCGCCCCGGCGTAGGGAGCGTACGGCGTGTCTTCGAGCACGTCGATGGCGATGATGTCGGCGCCCTCCTGCGCCAGTCGAATTGCGTGGCTGCGCCCCTGGCCTCGGGCCGCACCGGTGATGAACGCTACTTTTCCTTCTACACGCCCCATTGCATGTACCTTCTTATCTGTTCTCTCTACGACGGGCCGACGTCTGCAGCCCGAAGTTCTCGAAGTGCTACGGCCGAAAACCGGCGAGGGGGTCGATCTCGCAGGCGCTGACCGGCGGGGCGTCGGGGCGGCGCAGCGAAAGGGTCAGGCTCACCGGCCGGGCCTTCGTCACGGGCTTTCCGTCGCGGCGCGAGCCACGCACGGTGCTGTGCGAGTGGTCGCCGTCGGGTTTCGGGATGCTGTCGGCCTCCTTGCGCTTGGTGAGCGCCTCTTCGCCGAACCCGCGCACGCACTCGGGGTCGGGGCCGTCGAGCGGCAGGCCGGTGAAGAACTTGGCGGCCATGCAGCCGCCACGGCAGGAGTCGAAGAACTGGCACGAGGTGCAGGCTCCGCCGGTCTGCGGGTTGCGCAGCCGGCCGAACAGCTCGGAGTGCCGCCACACCTCCTGAAAACCGCCCTCAGAACGCACGTTGCCGGCCAGGAACTCTTCGTGAATGGCGAACGGGCAGGCGTACACGTCGCCGACGGGATCGATGAGGCACACCACGCGCCCCGCGCCGCAGAGGTTCAGGCCCGGCAGGGCGTCGCCGTAGGCGGAGAGGTGGAAGAACGAGTCGCCGGTGAGAACGTTGTCGCCGTGCGCGACGAGCCAGTCGTACAACTGCTTCTGCTGCTCGGGCAGCGGGTGCAGGTCGTCCCACACGTCGGCGCCGCGGCCCGAGGGGCGAAGGCGGGTGAGGCGCAGCTGCGCCTTGTACCTGTCGGCGATGGCCTTGAACTCGTCGAGCTGGGGAATGTTCTGCCGAGTGCACACCACCGAGATCTTGAAGTTCTCGAAGCCCGCGTCGAAGAGGTTCTGCATCGCGCGCATCGCGGTGTCGAATGAGCCGGGGCCCCGCACGTGGTCGTTCACGTCGGCGGTCGCGCCGTCGAGCGAGATCTGCACGTCGACGTAGTCGCTCTTCACCAGGCGCTGGGCGATCTCGGGGCTAATCTTCACACCGTTCGTCGAGAACTTCACGCCCACGTGGTGCTCAGAGGCATAGTCGACGAGCTCCCAGAAGTCGGGGCGCACGGTCGGCTCGCCGCCGCCGATGTTCACGTAGAACACCTGCATGCGCTCGAGCTCGTCGATGACTCCTTTAGCCTCGGCCGTGGTCAGCTCGTTCGGGTCGCGCCGGCCCGAACTCGAGAGGCAGTGAACGCACGACAGGTTGCAGGCGTAGGTCAGCTCCCAGGTCAGGCAGATCGGCGAGTCGAGGCCGAGCTCGAACAGGTCGACCAGGCGGCCGGGCTTGGTGGGGCCGGTCGTCGCCGGCGGGGCGGAACGGCCGAACGACTGCTTCGTGCCGGTGAGAGAATCGGGTCGTGCATCCAGCAGTGTCATGATGCCCTTTCGATGACCATCGACGAACTCGCGAGAGTCGTCAGGGCCCGTTGGTATTGCGGCAGGTCAGCCTCGGGCACACCGGCCGTGAGGCACGCGGCCCGCACGGTCGGGGCGGCGGCAAGCGACTGCACGACAGAGAGCAGCGTGCGGTCTTTCAGGAACGACAGCTTGCGCGTTCCGAAGTGGTAGAGCAGCGCGCCGAACGGCTCAGGCCGAACAGACACCTGCGGATGCAGGTCCCACGCACTGTCGAGATCGAGGGCCGGCATGGCCGCGACTCAGTAGACGCCGCACATTCCGTCGATCGAGACCTCTTCGACGAGCGAGTCGTCTTCGATCATCTCGTCGACGCCGACCGGGGCGGCGGCAGCGTGGTCGGTGGTGGTGGGTTCGGCGTCATTCATGGGTCTACTCCTGATCAACGGGCTTCATCGGCGTCAACAAGCGGTAACAGTCCCAATGTAGTGACACCGAGTGCCGAATGGAAGTGGGCATAATGAATCAGGAGAAGACGACGTGCTGCCGGGAGGCGGAATGCCAACGACGGAGCAGGGCGTGCAAGCGGCGAAGCCGCGCGCGGGCCGACAGCCCTCGACGACGCACGCCGAGATCAGCCACATCGCGCTCACCCTGTTCATCGAGCGCGGCTTCGACGCCGTGACGGTCGACGACATCGCCTCGGCCGCCTCGATCGGGCGGCGCACGTTCTTTCGCTACTTCGCGTCGAAGAACGACCTGCCCTGGGGCGACTTCGAAGCGCAGCTCGACGAGATGCGGCTGTATCTCGACGCCCTGCCCCGCGAGCTGCCGGTCATCGACGCGCTGCAGCAGGCGGTCATCCACTTCAACCACCTGCCGCCGAACGAGATCGGCTACCACCGCCAGCGCATGACCCTGCTGCTGACTGTGCCGTCGCTGATCGCCCACGCCTCGCTGCGCTACGCGGCCTGGCGCCAGGTCATCGCCGAGTACGCGGCGTCGCGCCTCGGCCTCGCCGCTGACGATCTGAAGCCGCAGGCCATCGGGTGGGCGCTGCTCGGCGCGTCGCTGGCGGCCTACGAAGAGTGGCTGAGAGACGACTCGTCAGGGCTCGACGAGCTCATAGCGCGGTCGTACCAGGCCATCGGCGACGCCTTCGGCCCGAGCGGCGACCGGTGAGCGACCCGACCATCGAGACATTCGACGTCATTGTCGTGGGAGCGGGGGCGGCGGGCGCGCCGCTGGCCACCCGGCTGAGCGAAGACGCAGGTCGCTCGGTGCTGCTGCTCGAGGCGGGGCCCGTGCCCGCCGCAACGGGAGCGTTCCCGGCCGAACTGCTCGACGGCGGCACGGTCGAGGGTGCCATGCCGGGGCACGCGAACAACTGGTCGTTCACCGGCTTTCTCACCCCCGAGCTGCCCTACTCCATCGCCCGGGGCCGCATTCTGGGAGGTTCGTCGACCATCAACGGCGGGTATTTCGTGCGGGCCCGGCGGGAAGACTTCGAGCGGTGGTCGGCTGGGGGCAACGACGAGTGGACGTTCGAGAAGGCGCTGCCCTTCTACCGGCGCCTCGAGAACGATCTCGACTACGGTCGGTCGGCCGTGCACGGGGCGGAGGGCCCGATGCGGGTGCGCCGTCCCGACCAGGGCAACGCGGCCACCCGGGCGTTCGCCGAGGCCGCCGCCGCGCTCGGCTTCGCCCACGAACCCGACAAGAACGACCAGTCGGCGCCTGGCTACGGTCCGCTGCCCATGAACGTGATCGACGGCGTTCGGCAGAACACCGGCATCGCCTACCTGAACCCGGCGCGTGACCGGCCGAACCTCACCGTCACCGGCGGCGCCACCGTGCGGCGGGTGCTGTTCGACGGGCTGGCCGCGACGGGCGTCGAGGTCGAGCGCGGCGGTGTCGTCGAGGTCATCCGTGGCCGCGAGGTCGTGCTCTGCGCGGGCGGCGTGAAGTCGCCGCACCTGCTGATGCTGTCGGGCATCGGCCCACGCGAGCAGCTGGAGCGGGCGGGAATACCCGTGCTCGTCGAACGCCCCGGGGTCGGGGCCGGCTTCTACGATCATCCGGAGGTCTCGGTGGGCTGGCAGCCGAAGCGCGGGGTGGTCGACTACCGAACCAGCCAGTCGCTCGCCGGCTGCCTCAACTTTCGGGCCGAGGGGTCGGCTGAGACCGGCGGCGACATCGAGATTCTGCCGATGCTGAAGCCCACGGGATACCTGCTCACCGGGAGTTCGCAGGCCGTCGCGGCCGGGGTGCGCGGGGTTCTGCGGCACCCGCTGCGGTCGCTGCGGGCCCTGCGCCCAGTGTCGCTGCGGCGATTCGCCCAACAGCTCGCCCACCGCGACGACCTCACCCTGCTGGTCGCTGTGCAGAGCGAGAGCTCGACCGGAACCATCTCGCTGGTGTCGGCCGACCCGGCCGTCTCGCCCCGCATCGACTACCACTATCTGTCGACCGAGAGCGACCTGCGGCGCATGCGGCAGGGCGTGCGCACCGCCGTCGCCCTGCTAGAGACGCCGTCGTTCGGACCGGTGCTGCGGGCGGTGACCGAGCCGGCGCGCGCCGTTCTCGCCGACGACGCGCGCCTCGACGCCTGGCTGCGCACGCACCTCGGCACGGCCATCCACCTCTGCAGCAGCGCCAGAATGGGTGCGGCCGACGACGAGGGTGCCGTCGTCGACCAGTACGGCCGCGTGCACGGCTTCACCGGGCTGCGGGTCGCCGACACGTCGATTCTGCCGACCGCCCCGCTGCGCGGCCCTGCGGCAACCGCCGTGCTGATCGGCGAGATGGTCGCCGCCTTCATGCGCCGCGGCGACTGACCCGACTGCCTCCCGCGACGCCGTCAGGGCTGGCCGGCTGCCATGCCCAGAAGCGCCTCGGTCGCCGTGCTCACGTTGGCCGCCACCAGCAGCGCCCGCTCTGCGGGCAGGCCGTTCTCGACAAGGGCGTCGACCAGCAGCATGCGGGCCGCCGCGCGCGCCAGGTCGACAGACGCCGGCCCCGACGCGTGCACCGAAGCCCGTGCCTCGGCTGTCGCCTTCTCGGCGTCGCTCTCGTCGAGGTCGGGCTTGCCTGCGAAGAGCGCCGAGAGCGACCGGCGAATCGCCGAACCAGTCTTCTCGCCAGCCTGCTCGGCACCCCCACCGAGGCTCGATGCCAGGCCCTTGCAGTACCGCACGATCAGCAGAACGGCGAATGCCGCCGTGGCCGAGAACGGATCGAAGTGCCGCTCGTCGGGTGGGGAGAGAAGAATGAGGTCGTCGCCCGAGGCGCGGGCGACGTCGAAGATGGCGTCGTCGAGTTGGTCTGGCACGGTGAGATCTCCTTCAGTTCGGAGGGTCGGCTGGTTGCCGGAAGCGCGCAAGCGGATCGCGGTCGCGGTGTGCTTCGAGCCAGAGCGAGCGATCGTCGCGGTCTGACTCGGCGAGCTTCTCGGCGAAGGCTCGTGGGTAGGTGAGAGAGTGCTCCGAGAGCTCGGCGACGGCTCGTCGCACTGCCGAGGTGCCGCCCGCCGCCTTCGCCTCGCGCAGCCGGTTTCGCACGTCTCCGATGATGGGCCGGTAGAGGCCTTCGGCGTCGTTGTAGATCGATGTCGTCACCCTGACCCTCTTCTCTTCGATCAGGTTGACGTAGCGGGCCGCGCCCGGCGGCGGCGATTGCTGCCGGGCGAACACCCGCCAGATGAGCTCGGCGGTCATCAGGGGCACCGTGGCGTCGAACAACAGCCAGAAGAAGGCGTCGAGGTCTGCCGCTGAGACCGCCTGCTCGATGAGCTCGTCGGCCGAACGCAGCTCGTCGTTCGCGATGGTGAGAATCCACTGCGCATCGCTCGATTCGGCGAGCAGCTCGGTCAGCGCGGCGACGACCAAGTGGATGCTCGACTCCTCGGTCTGCGGCCCGCGCGCCAGCATACGGCTGAACTGGTGGGAGAACCACCGCTGCCGCGCGTCGACCAGCTCGGGCCCCTCGAGCGAGCAGAACCCTCGGGCGAGACGATCGACGAGACGGTAGCTCGCGGCGGCGGTGGCGTCGAGCATGAGTGCGGCGCGCGCGTCTGCGGCCGACCCTGCGAGGTGTGACAGCGCCTGGCGGGTGGCCTCGGCGGGGATACGCGCACCGCCGACACCCTCGACGTCGTCGGTGAATGCGCGTGCCGTCGCCAGCAGATCGCGCCAGAGGGTGTCGGCGAGGCGCTTCGACCCGAGGGCGTTCTGGAGCACTGCCGTGGCGAGGTCGGTCTGCATCGACATCGCGGAGTCGCTCTGGGCGAGGAGGTCTCTGACCATCTCGAGGCGAACGGCCGCACGGCCCCGGTAGGGCGCGGGGTCGAGCTCCAGCAGTGACGCGGCAGCCACCCCGGCCGGAGGAGCGAACACCGTGCGACCGCCTGACGGCGTCAGCTGCATGTAGCTGACGGCACCCTCGTCGCGAACGACCAGCCACTGGTCGCCGTCGTAGCGGCCCATAAGGTCGCTGAATGCCTCGGCCACCGCCAGCGAGCCATCGGCAGCGCGGCCGTCGTTCACCACGAACGCGCGAGCCAAACAGCCGGCCTGAACGGCCAGCGGCGGCCCATCGGCGATGCGCCGCGCCCACGGCACACTCCATCGACCCATCCCCGTCGAGAGCATCTGGGCGCGGCGCGCCTCGGGTGGCCAGTCGGGGCTCGGGCCGGGCGCCGCCGACCCGAGCGAGCGAGACGCCTCCGTCGGAGAGATGCTGCCGAGCGTCGTAGCGATCACGGCTCCTTCAGTGGAGTACTCGACGATCGTCAGCTGGTTCGCGTAGCGTCGGGCGACGGGATCGTCGTCGAGCGAGAAGTAGGCGATCGAGTATGCGCCGCCGGCCGGAGTGGGCCCTTCGGCGCGCTGCCAGGTCTGATCATCCATGGGCCGCCACACATGCCTCGGGGTGAGGCGCTTCTCGAGACAGAATAATCCGCCTCGCGCCGGGTCACCAGAGTCGATTCGGCCCCGTGGCCGGCGGTGTGAGCCACGCTCGGTACGACCGACCGAGCGGTCGGTCGACACGGCTCGGAAAAACGGCTAGGCTCGCCAACCAGCAGGTCGTCGACACAGCGCCGGCCGGTGACTCGGTTCAAGGAGGAACCCTCTCGTGCCAGACACCCCGCCCACTCCCCACCGCCTCGACGGCAAGGTCGCCCTGGTGACCGCGGCCAGCCGTGGCATCGGGCTCGCCATCGCCGAACGGCTCGCCGCCGAAGGTGCGAAGGTGTGCATCACGGCGCGCAACGCCGGGCCGCTGGCCGAGGCCGCAGCGTCACTGCCCGGTGGCGGGGGCATCTGGGTTGCCGGCAAGGCCGACGACGCCGAGCACCGCCGCGAGGTACTCGACCTCATCGCGAACACGCACGGGCGCCTCGACGTGCTCGTCAACAACGCCGGCATCAACCCGGCCTACGGCACGCTGATGGAGCTCGACCTCGGCGCCGCCCGCAAGATCACCGAGCTGAACATCATCGGCACGCTCGCCTGGGTGCAAGACGTGGTGAAGGATGCCCGGCTGGGCTTCGCCGAGCACGGCGGGTCGATCGTGAACATCTCGTCGGTCACGGGCCAGACTCCCTCCCCCGGCATCGGCTTCTACGGCGTGACAAAGGCGGCCATCTCGCACCTCACGCGTACTCTGGGCGTCGAGCTCGGGCCGAGCATCCGGGTCAATGCCGTGGCCCCCGGGCTCGTCAAGACCCGGTTCGCAGAGGCGCTCTACGACGGCCGCGAGGCCGAGGTCACCGCGCAGTATCCGCTCGGCCGGCTGGGTGCACCCGTCGACATCGCCGGCGCCGTCGCGTTTCTCGCCTCTGACGATGCGGCGTGGATCACCGCCCAGACGCTGACCGTCGACGGTGGCCTGCTGGCGGCCGGAGGGGTGGCCTGATGACCGACGACTCCCTCGCGCTGAGCTCTGCCGACGACGTGGCGACGATGCTCGACCTGTTCAGGAGGGTCTGCGAGGTGCGGGCGTTCGAGAGCCTGGTTTCGACGCTCTACCGCGACGGCGACATTCCCGGTTTCGTGCACGTCTCACTCGGCCAGGAGGCCTCGGCGG
Source organism: Subtercola sp. YIM 133946 (assembly GCF_036553535.1). Classification (NCBI taxonomy): domain Bacteria; kingdom Bacillati; phylum Actinomycetota; class Actinomycetes; order Micrococcales; family Microbacteriaceae; genus Subtercola; species Subtercola sp. YIM 133946. The sequence goes on along the minus strand of NZ_JAZHPE010000008.1, from coordinate 62,142 downwards.
TCGGCGCCTGCAGCCCGCTGCGCCTCACCGACATGATCACCTCGAACCACCGCGGGCACGGCCACTGCCTGGCGAAGGGCATGGCGCCGCAGCCTATGTTCGCCGAGCTCTTCGGCCACGCCGACGGCACGGTGGCCGGGCGGGGTGGGTCGATGCACATCGCCGACCCGGGCCTCGGCATTCTCGGCGCGAACGGCATCGTCGCCGCCGGGGTTCCGATCGCGGTGGGCGCCAGCGTGGCGGCCCGCCTGCGGGGCGCGGGCGACGTCGTCGTGTCGTTCTTCGGCGACGGCGCCGTGGCGCAGGGCCTCTTCCACGAGGCGATCAACCTCGCCGCACTCTGGAAGCTGCCCGTGGTGTTCTTCTGCGAGAACAACGGCTACGCCGAATTCACCCCCGCAGAGAACGGCCACCCGGCCACACTCGAGCAGCGTGCCGCGGGCTACGGCGTGCCCTACGTGCGCGTCGACGGAACCGACGTGTGGCAGGTGCATACGACCATGCAGCGCACCGTCGAGCGGGTGCGCACCGACGGGCCGGTCGTCGTCGAGGCCATGACGGCCCGCTGGCACGGGCACTACGAGGGCGACCAGCAGAAGTACCGCGACCCGCTGCACCTCGAACACGGCCGCTCGATGGATCCGGTGGCCGTGGGCCGGCAGCGCCTGCTCGCCTCGGGTGTCGACTCCGCCGAGATCGACGCCGTGCAGGCCGCCGCCGACGGGCTGATGAGCGACGCGGCGGCAACCGCGGCGACCGGCGTGCAGCCCGCGGTGACGGATGCCGGTGAGTACGTCATCGCCCCTCGACCACGGGTGGTCGAGGGTGATCTCGACCCGGCCGCACCCCCCATCAAGTACATGGCGGCCATTCGCGACGCCATCGAGTCGGAGCTGGCCGACGACCCCGCGGTGATCTTCACCGGCATCGACGTCGGTGCCGGGGGCGGCGTCTTCGCCGTCTCGCGCGGAATCCACGAGCGGTTCGCCGATCGTGTGCTAGACACCCCCATCTCGGAGTCGGCCATTCTGGGCGTCGCCGTCGGCGGCGCCATGGCCGGCCTCAAGCCGCTCGCCGAGATCATGTACATCGACTTCATCGGTGTGGCGTTCGACCAGCTGCTGAACCAGGCAGCGAAGCTGCACTTCATGACCGCAGGCCGGGCATCCATGCAGCTCACGGTGCGCACGCAGTTCGGCGCGGGCCGCTCGGCCGGCAGCCAGCACTCGCAGAGCCTCGAGGCCCTGCTCGCGCACATCCCCGGCCTGACCGTGGTCATGCCCGCCACGGCTGCCGACGCCTACGGGCTGCTCAGAACGGCCATCCAAGACCCGAACCCGGTGGTCTTCATCGAGAACCGCCTGCTGTATGGGCGAAAGTCGCCCTCGTACCCGCCCGAGCACCGCGTGCCCATCGGCAAGGCGCGCGTGGCCCGCGAGGGCACCGACGTCACCATCGTCTCGTACTCGCGCATGATGCTCGAGAGCCTGGTGGTCGCAGAGGCCCTCGCCGACGAGGGCATCAGCGTCGAGGTGATCGACCTGCGCACCATCCAGCCCTGGGATCGTGACACGGTGCTGGCCTCGGTCGAGAAGACCAGCCGGCTCGTCGTGGTGCACGAGGCCGTCACCGACTTCGGCGTCGGTGCCGAGATCGTGGCGACGGTCGCACGCGACGGATTCTGGTTTCTCGACGCCCCCGTCGAACGCGTCGGCGCCGCCTTCACCCCCGCCCCCTACGCACCCGACCTCGAGGCCGAGTGGCTGCCGAGCCATGACGACATCGCAGCCGCCGTGCGCCGAACCGTGAGCATCTGACATCATGACGCAGACCACCACCAAGCCCTCGACGAGCCAGCGATGATCCAGCCATGATCCACGCCACCTACCCGCACCCGAGGTCGTACGACTCGTCGGCCACCTTCAGCGAGACCGTCGGCCACGCCTTCCTGCGAGCCGTCGCCGCGGCACCCGATGCCCCCTACGTCGATTCGCCCGAGGGCGCCTTCAGCTTCGCCGAGATCTACCGCCGCGCCGCCCGGCTGCAGCTGCGTCTGCAGGCCGCGGGGGTCGAGCGCGGCGATGTGGTCGCTGTGCAGCTGCCCAACTGGTGGGAGACCATCGTGGCCTTCTACGCCGCCTGGGGGCTCGGCGCGATCGTCAACCCGATCACGCCGATCTACCGCACCTCAGAGCTCAGCCAGATCTTCGCCACGTCGAGGCCGCGGGCCGTGCTGGCGCCGAAGGTCTTCAGAGGCACGGCCTACGCCCCGATCATCCATTCGGCCCTCGTGAGCGCGGGGGCGGATGCCGCACTGCTGCTCGTGCGCGACGACTCCGGCGAGCCACCGGCCCATGCCCCCAGCGCGCCCGAGTTCATCGTCGTCGACGCCGACCCCGATGACGTCGCGATGCTGATGTACACCTCGGGCACCACCGGCCGGGCGAAGGGCGTGCTGCACAGCCACCGCACGCTGCTCTACGAGGCCGACTCGATCGGCCAGGTCTTCGGCCCCGACGCCACCACCGTTTTCATGCCCTCGCCTCTCAGCCACATCACCGGAATGCTCTACGGCGTGCTCACTCCGATGCTCACCCGCGGCCGGGTCGTGCTGCAAGACCAGTGGTCGCCCGAGGTGGCCGTCGACCTGATCGAGGCCGCCTCGGCCGCGGCGATCGTCGCCGCGACACCGTTTCTGCGCGGCCTGATCGATGCGTACCGCGACCGCGGCACCACCTCGAGCCTGCAGACCTTCATCTGCGGCGGAGCCGACATTCCCGCCGACCTCATCTCGCAGGGCATGCAGGTGATGGGCACACGTGTACTGCGAACGTACGGCTCGACCGAGATGCCGACGCTCTCGATCGTTCGGCCGAGCGACGGCGACGACGTGCGGTTCGACAGTGAGGGTGCCGTCATCGGCGAGGCGGCGGCCCGCACGGTCGACGCCGACGAGCAGCAGGGCATCGGCTCGCTCGAGGTGCACGGCCCCGAACTCTTCGTCGGCTACCTCGACCCGGCCGACAACGAGCGCGCCTTCACCACCGACGGCTGGTTCGTGACGGGCGACCTCGCGTCGATCTCCGACGGGGGCACCGTGCGCATCCGGGGCCGGCTGAAAGACCTGATCGTGCGTGGCGGTGAGAACATCAGCGCCAAAGAGGTCGAAGACTTCCTGCTCGGTCATCCCGACATCGACGACGTGGCGGTGGTCGGCTTCGCCGACGAGATCCTCGGCGAGCGCGCGTGCGCCGTGGTGGTCACGCGACGGCCAGATCTCGGCCTCGCCGACCTGGTCGCCCACCTGAAGGCGGTCGGCATCGCACAGCAGAAGTACCCCGAGGCGCTGCTCGTGGTCGAGCAGCTCACCCGAACGGTGTCGGGCAAGGTGCAGAAGTTCGAGCTGCGCAAGCAGGTCGCCGACGCCCTCAGCGCGGGCCGCCTCGCGGTTCGGCAGCCGGCGACCCGGCAGCCCGGCGAGCCCCGACAGCACGGCTGAACGTTCAGCGCACGTTGACATTCCCAGCGTGCGGCCATAGCGTGGAGAGGCAACCGACCGAGCGGTCGGTCGCTGAGTGATCGAAGGGGATCCCGTGAGACAGGACATCGAATTCCGAAGCGGTGGCGACACCATCCGGGGGTGGCTCTACACGCCAGACGAGGGCGACGGCCCCTTCCCCACCATCGTCATGGCCGGTGGCTGGTGCTACGTCAAAGAGATCGTGCAGCCGCACTACGCCCAGATGTTCGCCGACAACGGGTTCGCCGCCATCCTCTTCGACTACCGCAACTTCGGCGACTCGGGCGGCGAGCGCCGCCAGCACATCGACCCGACCTGGCAGATCGAGGATTATCGCAACGCGATCTCGTACGCAGAGACCCTCGATGTCGTCGACTCCGAGCGCATCGGCACCTGGGGCCTGTCGTACAGCGGCGGCCACTCGCTGGTGCTGGCCGCCATCGACCACCGCGTGAAGGTCGCCGTCTCGCAGATTCCCGTTGTGTCGGGCTACCTCAACATGCGCCTGAACAACGGCACCGTGAACTTCCGCCGGCTCGAGCAGGCGATTCTGGATGCCCGCCGCCTGCGCTTCACCACCGGCGAAGACGTCATGGTTCCGCACTTCACCCTCGACACCCAGAACGAGATCTCGGCCTGGCCGTTCCCCGAGGGCTACGACGTCTTCGGCACCTTCCAGAAGACGGTCGCCCCGAACTACAGCTACGACGCCACGCTCGAGTCGGTCGACCTGCTGATGTCATACGACGTGAGGCCGTTTCTGCACCGCATCGTGAACACCCCGACCCTGGTGATCGTGGCAGAGAATGACGACATCACACTGTGGGAAGAGGAGATCGCCGCCTACAACGCGATTCCGACCGCCAAGAAGAAGCTGGTCGTGATCGACAAGTCCGACCACCTGGCGCTGTACAGCAAGCAGACGCTGCTCATCCAGTGCGCCACCGCGGCCACCGAATGGTTTCTCGAACGGCTCATGCCGCTCGGGCAGAACGACTGACGAAGGAGAGAACAGATGGGCCGCCTAGAGGGCAAAGTCGCATTCATCACGGGAGCAGCTCGTGGCCAGGGGCGGAGTCACGCGCTGCGTCTCGCCGAGGAGGGTGCCGACATCATCGCCGTCGACATCGTCGAGCAGATCGGCTCGGTCCCGTACGACCTGGCCACCGAAGACGACCTCGCCGAGACCGTTCGCCAGGTCGAGGCGCTCGACCGTCGCATCATCGCCAGCAAAGCAGACGTGCGCGACTTCGACCAGGTCAAGGCAGCGGTCGATGCCGGGGTCGCCGAACTCGGGCGCCTCGATATCGTCTGCGCGAATGCCGGCATCCTGAGCTTCGGCACCGTGACCGAGCTGAGCGAAGACTCCTGGCGCGACATGCTCGACGTGCACGTCACGGGCGGCTGGCACACCGCGAAGGCCGCGATTCCGCACATCAGGGCGGGCGGCCGGGGCGGCTCGATCGTGCTCACCAGCTCGACCGCGGCCATCAGGCCGTATGAGAACATGGCCCACTACGTCACCGCAAAGCACGGAGTGGTCGGGCTGATGAAGGCGCTGGCGATCGAGCTCGCCAAAGACAACATCCGCGTCAACGCGGTGCACCCGACGAACGTCGACACCCCGATGATCCAGAACCAGGCGACCTACGGCCTGTTCTCGCCCGACATGAAGCCCGAAGACCGCACACGCGAAGTGATGGAGCCGAGCTTCGCCACGATCAACGCTCTGCCCATCGGCTGGGTCGACCCCGTCGACATCTCGAACGCCATCATGTACCTGGTGTCAGACGACGGCCGGTACGTCACGGGCATCTCGCTGCCGGTCGACGCCGGGTTCGGCATCCACTGACCAGCAGGGGCCGCGCCGCCGGCGACACGGGCTAGATGCCCGCCACGTCGGCGGCGGCCTCGAGCAGGCGGGGCACTCCGCGCTCGAGGCTGGGGCCGAACACCGTGTCGTCGGGGCGCTCGCCCTTCAGGTAGCGGGTGTAGATCGCCTCAGAGAAGATGGCCGCCTTCCACAGCGCGAGCGCCTGGTACCAGCCGAGATCAGACAGGTCGAGGTCGGAATTCTGGGCGTAGCGCGCCAGCACCTCGTCACGGGTGAGGTAGCCGGGCTCGCGGGTGACGCTCGAGAGCTCCATGGTGGTGGGCTCGTGGTCGGGGCTCGCCCAGGTCGCCACGAGATAGCCCAGGTCGGCCAGCGGGTCACCGAGGGTCGCCATCTCCCAGTCGAGCACCCCGATGACGGTAGCCGGCGCCTCACGGGCGAACATGAGATTGCCGGTGCGGTAGTCGCCATGCACGATCGACGCCCGCTGCGTGCCCGGGATGTTCGCCGCCAGCCACGCGCCGATGCGGGCGACCTCGGGCATCTCCCGCACCGTCGCCCCCGCCCAGAGCGAACCGAAGCGGCCGACCTGGCGCTCGAGGTAGCCGTCGGGGCGGCCGAGCGTCGCCAGCTCTCCCGACCGCACATCGAGCCGGTGCAACCCGACGAGAGTATCGACCACCGCCTCGCTCGTCGCCCGGCGCTGCTCGAGCGAGTCGAGCGGCGCGGGGATGCTGCCGGTCACCACGAGCCCGTCGAGGTACGACATGAGGTAGAAGGGCACGCCGAGAACGTCATCGGTCTCGCACACCGCGATGATCTGGGGAACCGCCACGCCCTCCCGGCCCACGAGCGTCTGGATGCGGGCCTCGCGGATCATGTCGTGGGTCGACTTCGGCAGCGGCGGCCTCGGCCCCCGGCGCAGGATGAACTCCGCGGCGCCTCGCCGCATGCGATAGGTGACGTTCGACTGGCCGTCGCCGACGCGCTGCCACTGGACCTCTCCGCTGCCGAGCTGGTGCTGATCGAGAAAGGCGATGAGCGACTCGACCACGAGGAACGGCGGTGAGGCGAGGCGCGCGGCCTCTGCCGGGGTGGCGACCACTTCGACGCCGTCGGGAGTGTTGTGCATCCCAATACTATGACCGACCGAGCGCCCGGTAGCAATGACGTGGCCCGAAGGCGTACGCTGTGGTGACATGAAAGAGCCCACTGCCCCCAGCGTCGCGACGGCCGACCGCCTGCTCGTCGCAGCCGCGGCCCTGTTTCGCGAGAAGGGCTTCGCGGCCACCTCGACGCGCGAGCTGTCAGAGCGGCTCGGCATCGTGAAGGCCTCGCTCTACCACCACATCAAGAGCAAAGACGACCTGCTGTTGCGCATCTCGATGCTGAGCCTCGAGCGCATCCGTCTGGCGGCCGTCGCCGCCATCGAGGCCGCCCCGCCCGGCGAGACGCTGCGCGCGGTCATCGCCGCGCACCTCGAGACGGCCCTGACCGACCGCGACATGCACGCCACCATGCTCGCCGAACTGCACTCGCTCACCCCCGAGCGGCGCGCCACCGTACTGGCCGAGCGCGACGCATACGAGGCGGTGCTGCGCTCGGTGATCGCGGCCGAGCAGCAGGCCGGCCAGCTGCGCACCGACCTCGACGCCCGCGAGCTCACCCTGGGCCTGCTCAACCTGCTGAACTGGACCATCTTCTGGTACAGCCCCGAGGGCCCGCAGACCCCGGCCGACATCGCGCGGTTCTTGACGACGATCTACCTCGACGGCGCAACGGCGCGCCCGGCACCCACCCCCTGACCACAGAAAGGGCGAACGAATGAGCGAACCGATCGACGCCACCGAACTCGAGAGCCTGCGGCTGCGCACGCGCGCGTTCATCCGCGACGTCGTGGTCGCGCAGGAGCCCGCCCCCGGCGAGCGCCTGACCGAAGATGCTCGCCTGAGCCTGCAGGCAGCTGCCCGCGCAGCCGGGGTCTTCGCCCCGCTCGCCCCGAAGGAGTTCGGCGGGCATGCCCTGCCCATCGAGAGCTGGTCGCCCATTCTGCAGGAGGCCGGCTACTCGCCGATCGGCCCGACAGCCCTCAACTGCATGGCGCCCGACGAGGGCAACATGCACATGCTGAACCTGATCGCCACGCCGGCTCAGCGTGAGAAGTACCTCGCGCCGGTGGCCAGGGGCGACATGCGTTCGTGCTTCGCCATGACCGAGCCGCACCCGGGCGCCGGCTCCGACCCGGCCGCCCTGCTGACCGAGGCCCGGCGGGTCGAGGGCGGCTGGCTCATCACCGGCGAGAAGCGCTTCATCAGCGGCGCAGACGGTGCCGGTTTCGCCATCGTCATGGCCCGCAACGACGAGAGCGCCGGGGTGCCCGAGGGCGCGACGATGCTGCTCGTCGACAGCGACAACCCCGGCATGACGGTGGGAGCGCACATCCACACCATCGACCGGGCCATCGGCGGCGGGCATCCGTACGTCTCCTTCACCGACTGCTTCGTCGACGACGACGCCGTTCTGGGCGAGGCCGGCAAGGGTTTCGTGTACGCGCAGGTGCGGCTCGCGCCCGCCCGTCTCACCCACTGCATGCGCTGGCTCGGGCTGGCCAGGCGATCGCTCGACATCGCCCTCGACCGGGTGAACGAACGGGTGATCTTCGGCGCGCCCATCGCCGACCTCGGCATCGCGCAAGACCTCATCGCCCGTGCCGTGATCGACATCGAGACGAGCGATGCCATCATCACCAAGACGGCCGCCCTGCTCGAGACCGACCCGCGCGCGGGCGCGGCGCTGTCGTCGGTGGCAAAGGTGCACTGCTCCGACGCGATCTACCGGGTCATCGACACGTGCATCCAGCTGTGCGGGGGCGACGGGGTGTCGGATGAGCTGCCGCTGGCCTCGTACCTGAACGAGGTGCGCCCGTTCCGCATCTACGACGGCTCGAACGAGACGCACAAGTGGGCGATCGCCCGGCGTGCGGCGAAGGCGCGCAAGCGCGCGGTGGCGTAGGGCGTCGGTGAGCGCAGGCGTCGGGCGTCGGCTCGCCTGAGCAGGTCGACAGCGGCCGCCCAGCGGCAGCCCGGCGGCTACCGGGCGGGCATCCGTCAGCCGGCGAGCAGACCGACGAAACCGCGGTTGGCGTGCTCGGGCGCTGCGAAGTAGGCTCCCCGGCGGCGGTCGGCCGAATGCTCGCAGCACACGGCGTAGACCAGGTGCAGCTCGCCGACGGTGAACGTGAGCAATTCATCGGCGGTGCGCGTACAACCGAACACGATGCACCCGACAGGCTCTGACGACATGGTGGCTCCCGACTCCCTGATGGCTTTCGGATGCCGGGGTCTGGGGCTGCACAAAACGTAACACCCGCGCCCGGGAGTCTCAACCCCGGTAGGCCACCCAGGGCGAATCGATGTCGGAGTTCTCGAGGTCGAGCTCGTGGCTCTCGTTCGAGTAGAACCGCACCGAGAGCCCATCGGGGTCACGGCAGATCAGCAGCCAGCCGAGCATGCCCCGCAGCACCCCCGAGTGGTCGATGCGGTGCGCGTCGAAGTACCGCGCCCAGGCGTCGAGGTCTGCGCGGGTGTCGGCGGCGAACACGATGGGGTCGAAACTGCTCTGCCGGGCCGCCACGGCCGGAGCCTGGCGCAGCTCGACGACCACGTCGAGCCCCGGAATCGTGACGATGTACGCGAACACGGTGCCATTCGGCAGCACATGGTCGAACTGCGGCAGCCGCTCGGCTCCGAGCGCCGTGCCGTACCAGTCGAGGCTGGCGCCGAGGTCTGACACCGCGATCTTCAGGTGGTGGATGCCCGCGACGTACGGCCTCGCCGCGTCGCCCGGTGACGTGTCGACGTTCAGCGTCGCGGCGGTACTCGGTGTCGTCGCGGTGCCGGGTGCTGGCGCGGCGCCGGGTGCTGGCGCGGTGCCGGGTGCTGGCGCGGTGCCGGGTGCTGGCGCGGCGATCGGAGTCTCGGGGGTGCTCATGGTGCGTCCTGTTCTGTTCGTCGCGGAGGTCGGGTCGTGGTCACAGTGTCGTCGGCGGGCGTGATGTGCGCCATCGAGCGGAACACGTCGGCAGGATCGTACCGCCCCTTGATGCGGCGTAGCCGGGCGAGTTTCTCGGCGCCGAAGACATCGGCGAGGTCGGGCGCGGCCGCGGCTCCCACGAAGTTCAGGTACGCCCCGGCCGGCGCGAACCGCGCGAGGGCGGCATGGGTGCGTCGGCACCAGTCGACGTGGGCTTGGTCAGACGGCGCCGAGCGCCAGCCGCCCGTCACGTTGAATGCCAGCGCGGCGTCACGCCGCGGATAGGCGGTGTCGTCTTCGCCCACGTCGGCGACCGCACCCCCGAGCAGCAGCAGCTCGATCTGGGCGTCTTCGGGCGGCATGGTCGACGCGGCATCGAGCATCACATCGATCACGTCGGCATCGAGCGCCCTGAGGTGGCCGGGTTTCAAGAAATAGCGGTAGCCGTGCGGGTAGCGGTGGTCTTGAGACGACTGCACCTCGGCGAAGCGCATGCGCCTCGAGCGGGCTGTTCCGAACGACGAGAGCCCGAGCATCCGCTCAGCGTCGGCTTCGGCCGCGGCGTCGCCCGACCACAGCCACTCGACGGTGACTGCGGGCGTGCCCGTGAAGGCGCCGACACGGTCGCCCGCGATCTTCTGCAGTTTCACCATCACCTGAAGCTCGCGGGGCAGTGAGGCCGCCCGCTCGCCGTATGCCGCGAGCGCGTCTCGCGCTTCGGCGAGGGGCACCACCCGCGTGCCGAAGGTCACCTCGCCGATCGGCTGCGCCTGCATCGTGTACTCGACGACCGCCCCGAAACTGCCGCCCCCGCCGCGCAGCGCCCAGAACAGATCGGGCTCGTGCGACTCGTCGGTGACGACGATCTCGCCGCTGCCGAGAACGGCCCGGGCGCTCACGAGGTGGTCGCTGGTGAGACCGCGGCTGCGCGAGAGCCAGCCGATTCCGCCGCCGAGAACGAGGCCGCCGACCCCGGTGTGCGACACGACGCCGGCGGGCACGGCCAGGCCGTGGCGGCCGAGCGCCCAGTCGAGGTCGCCGAGCAGCGCTCCGCCGCCGACCGTGACACGCCCCGAGACGACATCGACGTCGACGGCCCGCAGCCCGCCCAGGTCGATGACGATCGCGCCGTCGGCCACCGCCGCACCGGCGATCTGGTGCCCGCCGCCTTTCACCGAGACAGGTACGCCGCTCGCGGTGGCCTCGCGAACGACGTAGGCGACGTCGGCCGCGCCACCGCAGCGCGCGACGGCGAGCGGAACCCTGTCGACCATGCCGTTCCACACCGCGCGCGCGGCATCGAAGCGCGCGTCGCCAGCCGTCACGAGCCGGTCGTCGAACCGCTCACGCAGGCGCGTCAACAGGGCGTCCGCACCGCCCCCCGGCAGGGCGCGCTCATCCACGACCGCACCCCCCTCCAGCGTCGCCGCCATCACGCAGCCCCCGCGAGCTCGCTAGCTGCTCCCGCCGCGGGCCCGACATCACCGGCCGCCTCCGCAGCTGGGGTCGCGCCAGGCGCCACCCCCGTACCCGTCGACACCGCGTCGACCGCGTCGGCCCCGGATGCCCACCCCGCCACCAGCGGATTCGTGAGCTCGCCCACACCCTCCACCGCCACCGTCACCACGTCGCCCGGCTTCATGAACTCGGGCGGCGTGCGAAAGGCGCCCACCCCGCCCGGCGTGCCCGTCGTCACCACGTCGCCCGGGCTCAGCGTCACGGTGCGCGTCAAGAACTCGATCAGCTCCGGAATCCTGACCACCATCATGTCGGTGGTCGCGTCTTGCTTCAGCACACCGTTGACCGTCGTGGTGATGCGCCGCCCACCGATCTCACCCACCTCGTCGGCCGTCACGATGTCGGGGCCGACAGGGCAGAACGTGTCGGGGCTCTTGCACAGCATGATCTGCAGCGACTCGCGCTGCATCACGTCGCGCGCGCTCACGTCGTTGATCATCGTGTAGCCGAACACGTACTGCCAGGCATCCGCCGCCGCCACATTCTTCGCCGTCTTCGAGATGACGAAGGTGAGCTCGGCCTCGTAGTCGGTGGCCGTGCGCTGCTCGGGGATGACGATGGCGTCGCCCGGGCCGATCACCGACGACCACAGCCCGGGAAAGAAGACGGGTTCGACCGGGGTGATGAGGTGCGCGACCTCGGCGAGGTGGTTGGCGTAGTTGCCGCCCGCGTAGATGATCTGGCACCGGTCGGCCAGCGGTGCGAGCAGCCGCTCGGGCACGACGGCCGTCGCTGTTTCGACCAGCGCGGCCACCGCCGCCTGCTCAGGCTCGGATGCCCGCAGGTACTGCCGAAGGTCGCTGAACCCCGTGTCGACCACCCTCGTCTCGTCGACGCGCAGGCCGAGCCGGTCGGCTCCCTCGTACCGGTACTTCACGAATCTCATGACGTAACTCCTCCTGTCGTTGCCGGCGCGGCGGCCGGAGCGCTGATGAGCCGGTGCACCTCGGCGCGCAGTTCGGCGAACCGAGGCTCGGCCTTCGTGGCGAGCTGGTCGCGTTCGCGCCCGAACGGCACGGCCAGGTCGGCCCGTACCGATGCCGGCCGGCCGCCGAGCACGATCACGCGGTCTGCGAGGTAGATGGCCTCGTCGATGTCGTGGGTGATGAGCACCACCGACTGCCCCTCGTCGTTGCGGATGCGCAGCACCAGGTCTTCGAGGCTTTCCCGGGTCTGCGCGTCGACCGACGCGAAGGGTTCGTCCATCAACAGAACACGCGGTTCGAAGACCAGCGCACGGGCGATGGCCACCCGCTGCTGCATTCCGCCCGAGAGCTGCCAGGGGTAGCTGTCGCGGGCATCCGTCAGCCCCACGTCGGCGAGCGCGCGCAGAGCCCGCGTTGTTCGAAGCGACCGCGCGACGCGGCCCTTCAGCGGCAGCATCACGTTGTCGATCACGCTCAGCCAGGGCAGCAACGACCGGCTGTAATCCTGGAAGACCAGGCTGACGGCGGCACTCGGCCCGGCGATCTTCGAGCCCTCCACCGCGACGAAACCCTCGCTCGGGGCCTGCAGCCCAGCCAGGCAGCGCAGCAGGGTGGTCTTGCCCACGCCCGACGACCCGACGATGCACACGAACTCTCCGGGCGCCACTGCGAACTGCAGGTCGCGGAGTATCGCCGCCGTTCCGGCCGCCGTCTGGTACGCGTGGCCGAGGCCCACTGCCTCGATCACCGCCGCCGTCTGAGAACTCATTTCACACCCTTCTTTCGGTACGCCGGATGCCAGGCCAGGAGCCGGGCCTCGACCACCCTGAACACGAGGTTGAGCGCGTAGCCGAGCAGGCCGAGCACGATCATCCCCGTCCACATGTCGGTGATCGCATAGTTTCGCTGTGCCGCCAGCACGAAGTTGCCGATGCCGCGATAGGCACCGCTCATCTCGCTCACCACGATCAGCACCACGGCGATCGACAGTGCCGTGCGTGCCCCGGCGAGAATCTGCGGAGCGGCCGAGGGCAGGCGAACAGAGAACAGTGCGATGGCGGGCTTCAGCCGAAAGGCCGTCGAGACGTCGCGCACCACCGGGTCGGTCGAGCGCACCCCCGCGACCGTGTTGACGAGAATGGGCCACAGCGCACCGAACGCGATCACAGCGATGCGCATGTCGTCGCCCAGACCGATGGCGATGATCGCGATCGGCAGAATCGCCACTGCGGGAACCGCCCGCAGAAACTCGAGTTCGGGTTCGACCGCGTCGAGCAGCCGGGGCAGCAGGCCGAGCGCGAGCCCGGCCGCGACGCCCACGATCACCGCGATGCCGTAGCCGGCCAGCAGGTTCAGGATGCTCGGCAGCAGATCGCTCGACACCCGCCCCTGCACCACCCACACCTGCCAGGTCTTGGCGAGGATCTTCTGCAGTGGTGGAAAGAATGGCGACGTGGAGTTCGCACTGGCGAACCACCACACCCCGACGAGCACGACGGGCAGCCAGACCTCGAGCGCCACACGGCCGAGCAGCAGGCCGAGCCGGCGCCTGGTGCCCCCGGCCGTCGTGCTCGGGGGCATCTGCCCTGCGGCGGTGACCGACGCGTTCGGGGCCGTCGTGGCCGCGTCGCGGGCCGGTCGGTGTGTCACGGTCGACGTCATCTCAGCGGCCTTCCGTTCGAACGGAGGGGTGCCAGAACAGCATCCGTCTCTGGGCGACAGCGACGCCGAGGTTGAGCGCCACGCCGAGCAGGGCCGCAACGACGACGTACGCGTAGGCGGTCGGCACCTGCGCTCCGAGCTGGGCGAGGGCTATCTCGCGGCCGACGCCGGGCGCGTTGCCGATGAGTTCGGCGGCGACCGCGAGCAGCAGGGCGATCGTGCTCGCCACCCGCAACCCGGTCAGGAGGAACGGGGTCGAGCTCGGCAGCACGATGTCGACCCACAGCGAGCGCCGCGACAGCCGGAAGGCCCGCGAGACATCGCGCAGAAGGGGATCGACCTCGCGCACCGCGTACACCGCCTGCAGGAAGAGCGGCCACACCGACCCGAACACGATCAGCACCACCTGCATCTCGGCGCTCGGACCGTACAGCAGCACCGCGAGCGGAATCAGCGTCACCGGTGGAATGGTGCGCAGGAAGTCGACCGACAGCCGCGTGCTGGCGGTTGCGAATCCGCCGCTGCCGGCGAGCAGCCCCAGGGGAACGGCGACCACGATGGCGATCGCGAGCCCCACCAGGGTGCTGCCGACCGTCGCGCCCACCGCCGCCCAGAAAGCGCCGGTCGCGACCAGCTGACCGAGGGCCACCACGGTCTCGCCGGGCGACGGAACGACGGTGTCGCCGAGCAAGATCGTCGCCGCCTGCCAGAGCGCGAGCGACACGATGACGGCCGCCGCCCGCCACCCCCAGCGCACCGCCGACGGGCGCCGGCGGCGCGACGACGCGAAGGGCGCCGCCTGATGCACCGGATGCACGGTCATGACCATCTGCTTCTCCGTCGCCTGTCGCCGATCAGTTGCCGCTGACGAGCAGCGTGTCGTAGTCGGGCTGGTTGTCGAGGAACTTGTACGTGTTCATGAGGTCGACCAGCTTGCGCATGCCGGAGGTGTCACCGGCACTCTCGGCGTAGGTCGGAAGGGTGATCACCTTCAGCACGTCGGGCGAGATCGTGGTGTACGTGCCGGCGATCTGGCGCGCCAGGTCTGTATCGGCGTTCGCCCGCGCGCCCGCTTCACCCACGGCCTTGTTGAAGCGGGTGACGATGTCGGGGTTCGCGGTGGCGTAGGCCGTCGAGGCGACGAAGATCGTCGACGGCAGGCCCGGCACCGAGTACGACTGGGGTGCGATCACCGTGGTCAGGCCCTTGGCCTTGGCGGCCGAGAGGAACGGCTCGACGATCAGGGCCGCGTCGACCTTGCCGCTGGTGAGGGCATCCACCATCTGCGGAAAGGCCAGCTCGACGAACTGCACCTTCGACGAATCGCCGCCCTGCTTGTCGATGGCTGCTGCGGCGGTGAGCTGGGCGATGCCCTTCAGCTGGTTCACGGCCACGGTCTTGCCCGCGAGGCCGGCCACGCTGGTGATGGCGGGATTCGCCGTCATGATCGCCGAGTAGTCTTTCGACGCGTCGGTCGGCGACACCGTGGCGACGCCGGTCGCGGTGATGCCGATGTCGTTCGACGACGCCGTGATCGTGCCGGCGGCGTCGCCGAGGGCGAAGGTAAGGCCGCCGTTGAGCAGCTGCGGTATGGCTTCGGCACCCGACTGGATGGTCGTCGTGGTGACGGCGAGACCCTGCTCGGCGAACTCCTTCTGCTGGGCGAGGTAGACGGCGGCCGATGCCGTCGAGGGGCTCACGCCGACGGTGATGGCGGTGAGGCCGCCTGACGCCGTGGCGGCCGGTGCCGCTGCGCCGGCCTGCCCGGCGCAGCCCGAGAGGCCGATGACGGCTGCTGCGAGGGCCGCTGCGAGAATGCTGCGTTTCATGAGGATGTCACACTCCGTTGTGTTGAGGACAGTACAGCGAGTATCGCAGCGCAGGTGCATGGTGTCAATGTCACTGGGTGACTTTGTACTTGCAGTCTTCTTCGGGGTCGGGAGGTTGGATGCGCGGCTACCGGCTCGCGATGAGCGCCGTGATCACGGCCGCGAAGCGCTCGTCTGACAACCGCGCTCCGAAGCTGTCGGCGTTCGTCTCCATGCGCAGCACCGCCTGCTGATGGTAGCGCTGCACGGCAGAGACGGCGGCCGCGGCATCCTTCGCCGAGATCGCCGCGATGATCTCGGCGCGTTCGTCGCCGACCTGCCCGGTCAGGTTCTGCCAGAACGCGGTCTCAGGCGGAAACAGGTCGACCTCGATGCGGTCGAGCAGCTGCACCAGAAAGCGGGCGAACACCATCAGCAGCGGCTCGTGCGCACTCGCAGCGAGAGAGGTCAGGAACGCCACCACCCCGTCGAGGATCTCGCGGGGATTCTCGCCGCCGACCACCCTCGCGTTCGCGTCGGTCAGGGCCTGCACATCGTCGACCGTTGCGCGATCGATCGCCAGAACGACGGCGCGCTCGTTGATCAGCGACAGCATCGAGATGATCTCGGCCACGCTGACGCCCTCCATCTGAAGCGCTGTGGCGAGCGAACTCGTGACGAGATTCGTGGTGTCTTCGACCACGTACGAGCCGCTGCCGTGCCGCACCTCGACGAGGCCCATCACGGCGAGGGCGCGCATCGACTCGCGCACCGTCGACGGGCTGACCTTGTACACGGTCGCGAGGTCGCGCTCGGTCGGCAGCCGCGAGCCCTTCGAGATCGCGCCGGTCGCGATGAGCCCGCGCAGGTCTTCGATGATGGTGTCGGCCGCACCGGCCCGACTGACCTGCGACGAGGTGACCAGTTCAACTGCGGGCGGCCGGGCCTCTGGTTTCGATCGGGGCACGCAGACAGCTTATGCCCCGGTGCCGGAGGTCAGCAGTACGGCACGTTGACCGCGAGGCCGCCCGTCGAGGTCTCCTTGTAGCGCGACGACATGTCGTTGCCGGTCTGCCGCATCGTCTCGATGACGGTGTCGAACGACACGACGTGGCGACCGTCGCCGAGCAGGGCGATGCGGGCGGCGGTCAGAGCCGTCGACGCGGCCACCGCATTGCGTTCGATGCACGGAATCTGCACCAGCCCGCCGACGGGGTCGCAGGTCAGACCGAGGTGGTGCTCCATGGCGATCTCGGCGGCGTTCTCGACCTGTTCGGGTGTGCCGCCCCATACGGCGCAGAGCCCGCCGGCGGCCATGGCGCAGGCGGTGCCGACCTCGCCCTGGCAGCCCGCTTCCGCGCCGGAGATCGACGCGTTCGCCTTCACAATAGAACCGATCGCCGACGCGGTGAGCAGAAACGAGCGCACCTCGGCGTCAGTCGCGCCCTGCTGCACGAGGTGGTAGAGCACAGCGGGTACGACGCCCGCGGCTCCGTTCGTCGGTGCGGTCACGACACGGCCGCCGGCGGCGTTCTCCTCGTTGACGGCCATCGCGTAGACCGCGACCCACTCGTCGGCCGAGACCGAGCCACTGCTTCGCGCGGCCAGCTGCGAGTGGGCATCCGCTGCGCGTCGAACGACGCCGAGGCCGCCCGGCAGTGCGCCGCGGGTCGAGAGCCCGGCTTCGACGCACGCGCTCATCGCCGCCCAGATCGCAGCGAGCCCCCGGTCGACCGTGTCGGGGCCGAACATCTGCAGCTCATCGTCGAGGGCAACGCTCGCGATCGACCGGCCGGCCGACTCACGCAGCAGCCCGGCGGCGTTGGCGTAGGTCGAGCGCGGCAGGCGGGCGGGCAGCACGGCCGGCGGCGCGTCGTGCGGGGCGGCAGGCAGTGCAGCCGCGTGCCGCCCGGCTTCTGACGAGGCGACGGGCTGCCCGGCATCCGCCTCGACGACGAAGCCGCCCCCGATCGAGAGATACGTGCGCGTCAGCAGCGTCGCGGTGTCATCTGAAGCGATGAGCGTCAGGGCGTTCGGATGCCCGTACCCCCGCGCGAACGGCTCGAAGACGATGTCGTGGCGGGTCATCGGCACACCCGCCACCGAGAGCGTCTCGCCGCGCACCAGCGCCTCCCACAGGCCTCGAACCTCATCGGGGTCACAGCTCTCGGGCGCGAGACCGCGCAGGCCCGCGATCACGGCGTCGGGGGTGCCGTGCCCGACGCCCGTCGCGCCGAGCGACCCGTGCAGCGTGCATCCGAGCCGAACGACAGAGCGCGCGAGCCCGCGTGCCGCGAGCTCGTCGACGAACATCCGGCCCGCCCGCATGGGGCCGACCGTGTGCGAGCTCGACGGCCCGATTCCGATGGAGAAGAGGTCGAGGGCAGAGACGTAGACGCCGCTCACAGAAGAGTCGGCTCTGCAACGCCGCATCGCGCACTGTTCATGCGACCAACGTAACACCGCCACCTGTCGTGCCCGGCCGACGGGCAGACTCAGGGTGCCGTCAGAACGATCTCGTCGTGGCTCGCGCCCGGTTCGAGCAGACGCTGGGCTTCGGCCGCGTCGGCCAATGCGACCGTCGTAGAGGTGATGATGACCGATGCGCGCGGGTCGCCGACCGCGAGCGGGCCGACCCACACGCCGACGAAGCCGCTGCCCGGGTCGGGAACCAGGAACGCGAGGTCGATCTCGGCGATCGGCGCCCCATCGACGGTCACGAATGCGACGAGGTCTCGCACGTCGAGGCCGATCTCGAGTCGATCGCAGAAGCCGGCGACCTCGGCGTGGTTGTGCAGGGTCGAGCGGCTCATCGATGTGCATCGCACGACGCCGCCCCGGTCGACGCTCACTTCGAGATAGGCCTGCTCGCTCGTGCGCAGCAGAAGCCCGCCGCGCACGTCGCCGGCTCCAGCAGCGTCGGGCACCTCCAGCACGACGGTGATGCGCGCGCGCTCTGACGGCAGGCGCCGGCCGAGGAACGACTGCGGCCCCAGGCTGCTGGGCTCCGCCCCCGCCCGCAGGGTCAGCTGCCCGGCCGCGTCGCCGGGCACTGCGAACGTCGAGGGATGGCGCCCCACCCCGTTCCAGGCGAGGTCGAGTCTCTGCCCACCGAAGTCGTCGGCGAACACGGAGGTCTGCGCACTCTGGTCGGGCACTCCCGGCGCGTCGTTGTCGATGCGAACACGGCCGACGCCCGGGGCGAAGACCGGTCGGGCGTCTTCCCAGTCGACCGACACCAGATGCGTCTGCCTGCCGAGCAGTCCGTCGCGACCGTCGACCGGCCGGGTGGCCAGAACGGTGGCCCAGGTGTTGCCGGCACCGTCGTCGACCAGATCGGCGTGACCGACCGAGGCGATGGGCGCGCGACGACCGAGATCGCGGTGCGTGAGACGGGGATTTCCGGGATCGCCGCGATACGGCCCGGCGATCTCGTCGGCGTAGGCGACGCAGACGGCGTGCTCGCGGGCAGTGCCGCCCTCGGCGGCGACGAGCATCCAGCCGCCCCCGGGTCGTCGCATGATGTGCGGCCCCTCGGCCCAGACACCGCCCAGCAGCGCCCCGCGCCAGATGACGACCGGCGTCGTCGACGGCTGGTACGTCGCCGGGTCGAGTTCGACGAGCCAGACGTCGGTCTGCCCGGGCCACTGCGGCCGAACGGCAGGTTCGGTGCCGGTCAGCCACACGCGATCGCCGTCGAAGGTGAGCGAGGGGTCGAAGCCGCCGACGCCGTCGATCCACACCGGATCAGTCCAGGGCCCGGCCGCGTCGAGGGCCGTCACGACGAAGTGCCCGGTGCGCCCGGCCCACGAGTCGCCGTCGGGCCCCACCACGGTGCACACCACATGGAACCGTTCGCCATCGTGACGGATGGTCGGGGCGAACAGTCCACGCGACGAGGGCAGTGCGGCGAGGTCGAGCTGCCCCGGTCGTTCGATCGCATGCCCGACGAGCGACCAGTCGACCATGTTGCGGGAGACATGGATCGGCAGCCCGGGGAGGTATTCGAACGTCGAGGTGACGAGATACACGTCGGCACCCACGCGACAGACGCTCGGGTCGGGATGGCAGCCGGGCAGTATCGGGTTGCGGTAGTGGCCCACGTCGGCCCCTTCGAGGTCAGGCCGACGCCGGTTGCGGCGGGGCGGTGGTCGCGCGACGAACGAGCTTGGTGGGCAGCAGCACATGGGTGGCCGAAAGGGTCTCGCCGGCCATCAGGGCCGTCAGCATCGTGGCCGCCGTCTGGCCGATGCGCTGCATCGGCTGCCGAACGGTGGTGAGCGGCAGAACGAGGCGCGAGGCCTCGGGTACGTCGTCGAAACCGACGACCGAGATGTCGCGAGGCACCTCGAGCCCGAGGTCGCGGGCCACCTCGATGATCGCGATGGCAGACAGATCGTTCGCGGCGAAGACAGCGGTGGGTCGCTGACGCTGCCCGAGGAGCTCGCGCGCAGCGTCTTTCGCGGTGTCGGCCTCGTAGAACCCGACGCGTACGAGCGCGGGGTCGAAGCCGATGCCGGCAGCCGCCAGGGCGTCTCGGTAGCCGGCGTCGCGCAACCGTGACGACGTGAGGTCGGGCCGGCCTGCGACGAAGCCGATGCGGCGGTGGCCGAGTTCGATCAGGTAGGCCGTCGCCTCGCGGGCGCCGCCGCGGCTGTCTGCCTCGACCGTGGGCAGATCTGCGCGGCCGGTGTGCGGGTCGACGGCCACGAGGGGCACGTCTGCCGACACGTTCACGACGGTCGGGGTGACCATGATCGCGCCGTCGATGAGCGTGCCGCTCAGTCTGCTCAGCGACCGGCGCTCCCAGCCCTGACCGTCGCCGTGTCGCGACCCGCTGTACGCCAGCAGGTCGTATCGCGATTCGCGCAACCCGACGGCGACGCCCTTCAGCACCTCGGCGCTGAAGGGCTCGAAGTCGGCCACGAGAACTCCGATCACCCCCGTTCGGCGAGACCGCATGCTGCTGGCGACGAGGCTCGATTCGTAGCCCAGCGCGGCGACGGCCTCGAGTACCCGTTCGGTCGTCTCGGGCGCGACCCCGTAGCGACCGTTGACCGCCTTCGAGACGGTGGCGACAGAGACGCCCGCCGCCGCAGCGACATCGTGGATCGTCGCCCTCGCCATCATGAGTCAGATCCTAACGGTGTCGAAATGGTTTTCGAAACTGTTTTCGAAAACGTTTGACGACGTCTCTCTTCGATCGCAAACTGACTAACGCCCAACCATGCACAGCATCCGATTTCTTCGGATGAACCTCAACGAAGAGAGAAGGTTGCAACCACAATGAGACTCAAGAAAGTCGTCGCAGGCTCCGCGGCAGTGCTTCTCGGCATGCTGGCCCTGAGCGGATGCTCGGCCGGCTCCAGTGATTCGTCGGCCTCAGGCGGCGCTGTCACGCTGACGTTCTGGCACAACTCCACCACCGGCCCCGGCAAGCAGTACTGGGAAGACACCGCCGCCGCATTCGAGAAGCTCCACCCGAACGTCACCATCGAGATCCAGGCGGTGCAGAACGAAGAGATGGACGGCAAACTGCAGACCGCTCTGAACTCCGGTGACGCTCCCGACATCTTCCTCGCCCGCGGAGGCGGCAAGCTCGCCGACGTGGTCAAAGCAGGCCAGGCCATGGATATCACGAACAGCCTCACCGACGCGGCGAAGACGGCCGTCGGCAACTCCCTGTCGGCCTTCGAGGTCGACGGCAAGAACTACGGCATCCCGGTCTCCGTGCTGCCGTCTGGTCTCTTCTACTCGTCAGACCTGTTCGGCCAGGCCGGCATCACGTCGCCGCCCACCACCATCGCAGACCTCGAGGCGGCCGATAGCAAGCTCACAGCAGCCGGCATCGCGCCGATCGCTGTCGGGGCCAAAGACGCCTGGCCTGCCGCGCACTGGTACTACAACTTCGCGCTGCGCGCGTGCTCGCAGGATGTGCTCACCGAGGCCGCGCAGAGCCGCAAGTTCGACGATCCGTGCTGGCTGACCGCGGGCAACAACCTGCAGGACTTCATCAACACCAACCCGTTCAACGACGGCTTTCTCACCACCGCGGCCCAGCAGGGTGCAGGCTCGTCGGCCGGTCTGGTCGCCAACCACCAGGCCAGCATGGAGCTCATGGGCGCGTGGGATCCCGGAGTGATCGCGTCGCTCACGCCTGACACCAAGGCACTGCCCGACCTGAAGTGGTTCCCCTTCCCCTCGGTTCCGGGCGGTGAGGGCGCTCCGGGAGCCATGATGGGCGGTGTCGACGGGTACACCTGCTGGGTGAACGCCCCGAAGGAATGCGCCGACTTCCTGAACTTCATGGTCGAGAAAGACAATCAGGAGGCCTACGCGACCGCCTTCCAGACACTTCCCGCCTCGAAGGACGCCCAGAGTGTCGTCACCGATCCCGCCCTGAAAGACGTGCTCGCCGCATACAACAGCGCCCCGTACGTGTCTGTCTGGCTCGACACCCTCTACGGGCAGAACGTCGGTAACGCACTCAATGTGGCCGTCGTCGACATGTTCGCCGGCAAGGGCGATGCCCAGGGCATCGTCGATGCCGTGAACGCCGCCGCAGCGAAGTCGTAGGCGCCGACGCCGATGGCATTCCTCCGCGAACATCCGCAGGCGACTGAGGCTGAACCGGCGAACCACGACCAGACAGGGGTCAGCGCTACCGCGCCGGCCCCTGCCGGGCCCGGCCGGCGGGGGCCCTCCCTGTGGCCCGCCCGCGGCGAGCTGGCGATACTGATCGGGCCCGCGCTCATCGTCTTCGTCGCCTTCGTGATTCTGCCGGTCGCGCTCGCCGCCTACTACGGCTTCTTCAGCTGGTCGGGCTATGGCGCGGCGACCGACTTCATCGGACTGCGCAACTACGTCACGATTCTGACCGACCCTGATTTTCACGAGGCTCTCAGTCACAACGCGTTCATCGTCATCATGTCGCTGGTGATCCAAGGTCCGATCGCTCTCGGCGTCGCGTTGCTGCTGAACCGCAAGCTGCGCTTCCAGTCTGTGATCCGCGTGCTGATCTTCGTTCCCTACGTCATCTCCGAGGTCGTCGTCGGCCTCGGTTGGAGCCTCATGCTCCAGTCGAACGGTGCGCTGAACGGTCTGCTCTACAAGGTGGGACTGGGCGCGCTCGCCACCGACTGGCTCTCCGACCCGGCCATCGCGATCTGGACCCTGCTCGCGATCGTCACCTGGAAGTACGTCGGCTTCGCCGTGATCCTCTTCCTCGCCGGGCTGCAGGGCATCCCCGACGAGGTGACCGAGGCGGCGACGATCGACGGAGCCGGCTACTGGCAGATCCAGCGGCACATCGTGTTGCCCCTGATGGGTCCGACGATCCGCATCTGGGCGTTCCTGTCGATCATCGGATCGCTGCAGCTGTTCGACCTCGTCTGGATCATCTGGGGCCAGTACGTCGCCTCCACCGCCGGCACCTCGACCATGGCGACGTACATGGTCGCCAACGGCCGCGACGCCGGCAGTTACGGCTATGGCAGTGCCGTCGCTGTTGTGATTTTCCTCATCTCACTCATCGTCGCGCTCTTCTACCAGCGCTTCGTGCTTCGCCGCGACACGGCGGGCGCACTCACCGGAGGCAAGAACTGATGGCCATCGCCGCAACCATTCCGAGCCGAGCCCGCCGCCGGCCGGCCAGCACGCACCGGCCGCCGCTGACCATCTACTTCTTCGCGCTGGTGGTCATCGGCCTGATGCTCGCGCCTGTCGCGTACATCATCCTCGGCGGATTCCGGAACAACTCCGAGATCACCGTCGACCCCTCCGGGCTGCCGGGCACCTGGCACTGGTCGAACTACGTCGACGTTCTCACCAGCAGATCGTTCTGGGCCCAGGTCGGCAACTCCGGAATCGCTGCGATCGCGACCACGGCGTTCGTGGTCGTGCTCGGGCTGATGGCGGCGTACGCCCTCTCCCGCTATTCGTTCCGCGGCCGCGGGGCGGTCTATGCACTGTTCACCGCGGGACTCATGTTTCCGCTGACCGTCGCCATCACGCCCCTGTACATCCTCGTTCGCACCCTCGGTCTGACGAACTCGCTCGCCGGCGTGATCGTGCCCCAGATCGCCTTCGCCCTGCCGATGACCATCATCATCTTGGTGCCGTTCCTCTCGGCCATCCCGAATGAGCTGCAGGAAGCGGCAGCCATCGACGGTCTCGGCCGACTGGGGTTCTTCTGGCGCATGGTCATCCGGCTCTCGCTGCCGGGAGTCATCACCGTGGGCATCCTCGCCTTCATCGCCAGCTGGAATGCGTACATGCTCCCGCTGTTCATCCTGAACAATGAGGCAGCCTACACTCTGCCGCTCGGCACCCAGGCGTTCGCGTCGCAGTACGCGGTCGACACGGCGAAGGTGCTCGCCTTCACCTCACTGTCGATGATTCCGGCGCTCATCTTCTTCAGTCTGTTCGAACGCCGCATCGTCGGCGGACTCACCGGCGCTGTGAAGGGCTGATCGCGTGAGCATCGACCAGACAGAACGAGCCGTCGTTCACCCCGAGACATCTGAGCGGGTGCGAGCGCTTCTCGCCGACATGACTCTTGAAGAGAAGCTCGCCCAGCTCGTCGGTTTCTGGGTAGACCAGGGCGACGAGGTCGTCGCTCCGCGGGCCGGCGAGATGGCCTCGTCCACGCGCTACGAAGACGCCACAGCACAGGGCATCGGCCATCTCACCCGCGTCTACGGCTCTCGACCCGTCGATGCTGAAGAGCGGGCGACCTGGCTGTGGAGCGAGCAACGGCGTCTCACGACGTCGACGCGGCTGGGCATCCCCGCCCTCGTTCACGAAGAGTGCCTCACCGGGCTCGCCGCCTGGAAGGCAGCGACCTTCCCCACCCCGCTCGCCTGGGGTGCCGCGTTCGATCCGGAGCTGGTCGAACGCATGGGCCACGCGATCGGCCGCTCGATGAAGCAGCTCGGCATCCATCAGGGATTGGCCCCGGTGCTCGACGTGATCCGCGATCCGCGCTGGGGTCGGGTCGACGAGTGCATCGCCGAAGACCCGTACACCGTCGGAACGATCGGAACAGCGTACGTGCGCGGGCTTCAGCAGTCAGGCGTGCATGCCACGCTCAAACACTTCGTGGGGTACTCGGCTTCGCAGGCCGGCCGCAACCACGCCCCGGTGCACATCGGCCGTCGCGAACTCGAAGACGTCTTCCTGCCGCCCTTCGAGATGGCCGTACGCCTCGGCGGGGTGCGGTCTGTGATGAACTCGTACTCCGAGATCGACGGGGTGCCCGTCGCCGCTTCGGCCGCATATCTCACCGGCATCCTGCGCGACCGCTGGGGATTCGACGGGGTGGTCGTCTCCGACTACTTCGCCGTCGCATTCCTGCAGACGATGCACGGTGTGGCGGCAGACCGGGGCCAGGCCGCACAGCTCGCCCTCGAGGCCGGCATCGACGTCGAACTGCCCAGCGGCGACGCGTATCTGCAGCCGCTTGCCGAGCGGGTGCGTTCCGGCGACGTTCCTGAGTCGCTCGTCGACCGTGCCGTTCTGCGCGTACTGGCGCAGAAAGAGGATCTCGGGTTGCTCGACGCGACCTTCGACGAGCCGCCCAGCCAGATCGACCTCGACGACGCAGAACACCGTAGTATCGCCCGGGCGCTCGCCGAGCAGTCGGTCATCCTGCTCGCCAATGACGGCGTGCTGCCGCTCGCCGAGCCGGCCCGAATCGCCCTGATCGGGCCCAACGCAGACAGCGCCGATGCTCTCATGGGGTGCTATTCATTCGCGAACCATGTGCTCGCCCACCACCCCGGTACGCCCGTCGGATTCGACATCCCCACCCTGCTCGAGTCGCTCACCTCCCAGTACCCGACAGCGAGCATCACCCACGAGCAGGGCTGCTCGATAGACGCAGCAACAGACACCGGCGGAATCGCCGCCGCCGTCGAGGCGGCTCGGGCTGCCGACATCGCCATCGTCGTCGTCGGCGACCGGGCCGGGCTCTTCGGCCGGGGAACGGTCGGCGAGGGCAACGATGTCGAATCGCTCGAGCTTCCCGGCCTTCAGCGCGAGCTGGTGGAACAGGTCGTCGAGAGCGGAACGCCCGTGATCATGGTCGTGCTCTCCGGCCGCCCGTACGCGATCGGATGGGCGCTCGACAGCACAGACGGCCCGGCCGCCGTTCTGCAGTCGTTCTTCCCCGGAGAGGAGGGCGCGCCAGCGATCGCATCGATTCTCTCGGGCGACGCGGCCCCCTCGGGTCACCTTCCCGTGTCGCTGCCGCGATCGGCCGGGGCGCAGCCGTTCAGCTATCTGCATCCCCTGCTCGGCGGCCCCAACGACGTGACGAGTTCCGACAGCACGCCGACCAGGCCGTTCGGCTTCGGCCTGACCTACACGACGTTCGCGCACAGCGAGTTGCAGGTCGAGCCAGAGGTGCCGACCGACGGTACGATCACAGCGACCGTGCGGGTACGCAACACGGGCGATCGCCGTGCGACCGACCTCGTGCAGGTGTACGCGCGCGATCTGCTGGCGAGCGTGACGCGGCCGGTGGCGCAGTTGATGGGCTACCAGCGCGTGACCCTGGAACCGGGAGCGGAGGCAGTGGTGCGTTTCGACGTGCCGACGGCTCAGCTCGCCTTCTCCGATCGCGACTTCGACCGTGTCGTCGAACCGGGCGAGATCAGGCTCTGGGTCGGCACCTCCTGCGCCGACGAAGAGACAGACGCACAGCTCACGCTGACCGGGCCCGTGCGCCGGATCGCAGGAGAACTGCCCGCGATCACAGAGACGACGGTGACGCACCTCGCGCCGAACCCGGCGTGATCCGGGTATCGGACTGCTCGGTTCAGTCGGTGTAGTAGCCGGCCTCGAGGTCGTCGATGAGTGTCGGACCAGTCGGTTCCCACAGCAGGAGCCTCCGGGTCATGATGGCAGACGCGGGCTGGTCTGCACCGAGGAGGGCGCCGAACACGCCGAGCTGTTCGGCATCGACTGGTGCTGCGGGCAGGCCCGTTTTGGCCGCGATGACGGCGGCGACCTGACCCATGGGCACACCCTCCTCGCCGACGGCATGGAGGACGGCGCCTGCGGGCGCCTTCTCGAGGGCGAGGAAGAAGATTCGTGCGGCGTCGGAGATGTGCACGGCGGGCCACCGGTTCGCTCCGTCGCCGATGTAAGCCGCGGTTGCCAGTTGGCGGTCGAGGCCGACGAGGGCGGTGACGAGACCGTTCTTGTCACCTTGACCGTGAACCGACCGGGGCATGCGAACCAGGGCGGAACGAATACCCCTCTCCGACAGTGCCAACACAGCGGCGGCCGTTCGGGCGCGAGCGCCGGCCGGACCCTCCGGGTCAAGTGCGTCATCCTCGGTGGCGACTCGACCTTCGAGGATCGGGGTGCCGGAGGCAGCGACGAACGCCTTGCCGGTTCCCTCGTAGGCGGCGCCGATCTTGCTGATCAGCTCGACCTCATTGTCGACGGCCTCGTCGAATTCCGCGAAATCCAACGTGAAGGCCAGATGCGCGAAGGCATCGGCTTTCTGAGCTTCCGACACGATCAGGTCGTGGTGCTGCATGGTGCCACGCACTGCGGTGCCGCCGGCCGCCGTGATCTTCTCGGCAGAGGCATCAGACCGAGCAAGGCCCGTGACGTCGTGTCCCGCTGAGATGAGTTCGGCGGTCAGGGCCGATCCGATCCACCCGGAGGCTCCGGTGATGAAAACGCGCATGGTGTGTTCTCCGTTTCGAGAAGGCGGGAGGAGGCTCGCCCCGTATCCTTTTGATGTGACTCGGTAACGTCACTATACACGGGATGTGACTTGGTAACGTCACTAGGATGGTGATCATGAGTCGTTGGGAGCCCGATGCGCGCGGTCGCCTTCTGCGCGCGGCGATCGAGCTGTTCACCGAACGCGGTTACGACGCCACGACCGCTGCCCAGATCGCTGCCCACGCCGGTCTGACGAAGACGACCCTGTTCAGGCACTTCGCCGACAAACGCGAGATCCTCTTCCAGGGTCAAGACGTACTCGTCGAAGGGGTCGTGAGCGGGGTGCTCGAGGCGCCCGCGCTCTCCTCCCCGATGGAACTCGTGCGCGCCGGTATCGCGTCACTGTGCGCGAGCCACTCTGCAGATCTGCGAGACGTTGCACGGTTGCTCGACCCGCTTCTCGCCACGACTCCCGAACTGCAGGAGCGCGCCACGTTCAAACGGGCCGCCATCACCGAGGCACTCCAGCAAGCGCTCGAATCACGGCTCGGCGACGCCCGCCAGGCTCGTCTTCTCGCAGACATGGGCGTCAGGGCCTACTACGAGGGCTATGCGGCCTGGATTTCGTCTGACGCCCCCGCCGCCTTCGCCGCCAGCGTCGACGACGAACTCACCGCCTATGAAGCGGCGCTGCGCGAGTTGACGGATGATCGTGCATCCGTTCACCCCTCCTGACCTCGAGACCGGCGCGCCAGCGTCTACAGACCGAGAGCGGGCGTCACCCTCACGACGTTGAGGGCCGTGTCAACGTCGACCTCGTCGGCCCTGCCCGAGTCGAGGATCGTATTGCGAGCAGATGCAGCATCGACCGCCACACAGGTGACGGCGAGGGTGCCCCAGCCCCGGGTCGTCAGCAGAGCGTCGACCTGGGCGGCAAACGCCGATTCGCTCGACGCCGCGCGAACATTGACCGCCACCACGTGGTTGCTTGCAACGTAGTTGGCCCCGCCCGCAGCCAGTCGGATGATGACAGGCGTCACCCCTGACGGTTTCACCCGCCTCGCGTCGATGACCTCGGAGAAGTGGTTGCCGATGACGGAGTTGTTGCTGCCGTTGATGCGGAGAAGCCCGAACAGATCGTCGAGCCCATTGTCGACATCGAGAAAGGGGGTCCAGGGTTCGTGATCGCGCAAGAAGTGGTTCGACCCGATGAGGTTCTCCGAGCTGTCGGCGTCGAGCACCACCATGCCGGGGTAGAACGAGTGCAGGCGGTTGTTGGTGATGCTCGACCGTGTGACGCCATTCAGCTGGATGCTGCTCGCCCCACGGGGGAAGACGTTGTTCGCGGTGACCAGCAGGCCGCCGTGTTTCTCGGCGTAGACCGAGTACCCGTGGGGGCCGGCTCCGATCAGGTTGTCGGTGATCTTCGAGGCCTGCCCCCATCCGCGCAGTTCGAGGCAGCTTCCGCATTCGGCGATGAAGTTGTCATGCACAGACAGGGCATCGGCGTTGTGGATCGTGACGGCATGCTCGAGGTAGACGAACCCCATGCCGGTGACGCGAAAGGAGTCGTTGGCGCTCTCGACGTAGATTCCTGTCTTGCCGTTGACGTAGGTGTTCTCGGGATGCACCTCCGAACCGTCCGCGGTGAAGTGCAGGCCGTCGATGCAGAAGTTCGAGAACTCAACCGAACTGATGCGCGGGCTGCCGCTTCGTTCGACGAAGAACGCGGCACCGTCAGACTCTGCCGATTCGTCACCGAGGGGGATGTCCACGAGTATGCGGCTGCCTCCCGGCCACAGCTCGTGCAGGTCTGGCCACTCGTCTTCGGGCACATTGAACCGGATGCTCGACGACGTGAAGCCGTGCCCCGAGCCCTCGATGCGCAGAAAGCTGATGTCGATCACGACCTGGGTGCGCAGGCGGTGGTCTCCCGGGGGAATGTAGATCACCGCGCCCGGCTTGCCGTTCTCGGCGGTCTGCCGGTTCTTGATGTCGGCGATGATGCTGTTGATGACCTCGCCGACATCGACGGCCGCATTGCCGACGGGCCATGTCGTCACGTCGTAGTAGTTGGCGCTGGGCACAGGTTCTCCGTTTCGTATCGGGGCACGTGGTCAGATCGACCGGGCGAATTCGGCGAGATCGGCCGAGTGAGGCAGATCGGCACCGTTTCGGCTGACCGTGACGGCGGCGGCAGAGGCGGCGAATCGTGCCAGAGACTCGAGGTCATGCATCCGCAGACCGGCGAGCCGCTCTGCGCCGGCTGGTTCTGCGCCGCCCGAATCTGCGGGCAGCTTCAGGATGCCGGCGAGCAGTGCCGCCATGTAGCTGTCTCCGGCTCCGATGGTGTCTCCCTGAACGCCAGAAAGGGCTGCAATCGAGACCGAGTGCTCGCGGGTCGACAGCATCGAGCCTTCCGCGCCCAGCGTGACGGCGACGAGCTGAACACCCGAGTCGAAAAGGTCGTGCCGCACCGCATCGAGCTCACGGCCCGGGTACAACCAAGACGCGTCTTCGTCGCTGAGCTTCACCACCTGCGAGACACCCGCGAATCTCTCGAACTGAGCGCTCACGCGTGCTCGATCCGGCACGAGGGAAGGCCGGATGTTCGGGTCGAACGAGACCAGCGACTCAGGCCGGCTCGCAATGATCTGGAACACCTGCTCGGCGCCGGGCTGCAGGAAAGCGGCGATCGACCCGGTGTGCACGATGTCGGCCGGCGGCACGGCCGGGCCGTCGGGGAGTTGCCAGACGACGTCGAAGTCGTAGTCCGCTGACCCGCCTGGTCTGAT
This sequence comes from Subtercola sp. YIM 133946, assembly GCF_036553535.1. NCBI lineage: Bacteria > Bacillati > Actinomycetota > Actinomycetes > Micrococcales > Microbacteriaceae > Subtercola > Subtercola sp. YIM 133946. Next base: position 32,365 of record NZ_JAZHPE010000008.1, on the reverse strand, counting down.
GGTGGCGACGGCGCTCGACGTGCGCTCTGCACCGAACGACTCGGTAACTATCGAGACACCGGAATCCTGCAGGTGTGCGGCGATCATCCGGCCGAATGCGTCGCGTGCGAGTGACGTCAGAAGGCGCGTCGTGACGTCGAGGCGTGCGAGGCCCAGGGCGACATTCGCCGGTGAACCGCCGGGATGCCGCTTTATGTGCGGGGCGCCGTCGGGCGTCGTCGTGACGACATCCATCAACGCCTCACCGATGACGAGGGCGCTGCTCACCGCGACTCGCTGGCTGAGAGGCTCGTCTCGAGGTTGGCGAGGGCCGGCGGGATGCACAGCCTGCCATCGACCCAGGCGACGGGCATCGGGTCGGTGATCTCGCCGATCCACTCTCCGTCAGGGGCGGTGTTCTTGAAGGCGAGCAGATGCCATTCGCCGCGACGGTTCTGCACGAGCCGGCCGACGTAGAGCGTCTCGTCTGCCACCCGGTAGGCGTTCTCGATCTCGAAGGGCCCGGTCGGCGAACTCACGTTGACGGCCCAGATTCCGCCTCGTTCGCCTCGCGCCTTGCGCTCGTCGGAGAGCTCGGACGAGAGGCAGGAGAACAGCAGCACGTCGTGCCCGTCGACGTGTGCGACCTGCAAGACCTCGAGCTGCCCGAATCCTGCACCGGGGTTGGAGAGGGGCGCCGAGACGCTCCACTTCGAGAGGTCTGCGGAGGTCGCATGGCCGACGACGCCGCGCTGGTCGACCGCGCCGGCCTTTGCGCGCGCGGTCACGAGCATGTGCCACAGACCATCTGCCTCCGACCGGAAGACCCAGGGGTCCCGCCACGCCTCGTCGGGCCACGAACGGTCGGCGAGTGTTTCGTACCAGCGCGAATCCGGTTCGATGACGGTGGGTTCGTGACGATTCCAGACGGTCAGGTCGGTGGAGCTCGCCGATCCGATCCGCTGGATGAGCCCGCGGCCCTCCCTGTCGACGCCGGTGTAGAACATGCGCCAGAGACCGGCATCGTCTCTGACGATCGAGCCGGTCCAGGTGGCGAGGTCGTCGAATGAGGGGCCGTCGGCGGGTACGAGCGCGTCGGGCTGCTCTACCCAGGTGCTGAGGTCAGTCGACGTCGCGTGCCCGATGCTCGCGCGCCAGTGCCTCCTGTCGGGGTCGATGAGAGCTCGCGAGGCCTTGAGGAAGAAGAGGTGGAACTGGTCTCCGTCGTCGGCGAGCCAGAAGTCCCAGACCCACGCTGCGGGAAGGTGGAGCATGATCAGTCCTTCGGTGAGTTGCGGTCGGTGGAGAGTGGTGGCGCGATCGAGTCGCGTTCCACGAGCGGGCAGGCGATGAGCGTCGGTTGATCGGCCAGTAGCCGAAGCTCCTCGTGGCCGGCCATCAGGCCGACGAGCGTTTCGACCGCCCAGGCACCCATCTCGTAGTGCGGCAGTGCGACCGTCGTCAGAGCCGGGTAGATGTTCGCGGCGATGAGTTCCTGGTTGTCGAACCCGACGATCGACAGGTCGCGCGGAATCGACAGGCCCAGTTCTGCGGCCGCCCTGTACGCGCCCATCGCCATGCGGTCGTTGTAACAGAAGAGGGCGGTCGGCCTGTCGGCCCGGTCGAGCATCGCGCGCGCCGCCTCGTACCCCGCGGCCGTCTCTGAGGGCGAGTTCGAGACGAGGCCGGGGTCGAACCGGATGCCCGCAGCCGACAGAACCGCTCGGTACCCTTCGAGGCGCCCGTGTGTGGCCGGCACGTCGTCGATGTTGTTGAGAAAGCCGATGCGCCGGTGGCCGGCATCGGTGAGCGCCTGTACGGCTGCAACGGCACCGCCCTCCTCGTCGGGCACAACGGAGGGCACCAGGCCTGCCCTGTCGCTGGCGTCGATGAGTACGGCGGGCGTGCCCAGCAGATTAGCGGGCAGCGAGAGTTCGCGGTGGTACATGGTCGCGTACAGGATTCCGTCGACCTGACGGTTCAGCAGGGCATCCACATCGGCCCGGTGGTTCTCATCGTTCGAGTCGCGCTCGGAGTTGATGATGACCAACGTCAGGTCGTGGGCGCGAGCGGTCTCCTGCGCGCCGAGGATGATGCGCCCGGCGTGCGGGGTGGTGGCGATCTCCTCGCTCAGCAGCCCGATCATGCCCGAACGCTGCGTGCGGAGGCCCTGCGCCATTCGGTTCGGACCGTAGCCGAGCCTGGCCGCGGCATCCTTCACCCGCGCTCGGGTCTCACTGCTCGTGCGGGAATGCGGGGTGTTGTTCAGAACGTGGGAGACCGTGGTGACCGACACCCCGGCGGCCTCGGCGACATCTCTGATGCCGATGTGTTTGCGAACCATCTGCCTCCCCTTATCCCTTGACGGCGCCGAGGGTGAGCCCGGCGACGATGTGCCGCTGAAGAACGAAGGTCAGCAGGATGACCGGAATCGAGTACAGAACGGCAAGTGCTGTCATTGTGCCCCAGTCGAGCCCGAACTGCGTCTGCAGGTTGGCGATGACGATCGGAGTCGTCTGCGCGCGCACAGCGGTGAGCAACAGGGCGAACAGAAAGTCGTTCCACGATGCGAGGAAGGCGAAGATCGCCGTCACCGCTATTCCGCCCGAAGTGACGGGGATGACGACGCGCCAGAGAGCACCAAGCCGGCTCGCGCCGTCGATCTTCGCTGCCTCCTCGAGTTCGTCGGGCACCGCCTCGAAGAAGCTCGCCATCAGCCAGATAGACAAGGGGAGCGAGATCGTCGTGTCGGCGATCGCCAGCGCGAATGAGGTGTCAGAGATGCCCAGCGTGTGGAAAATGCCGATCATCGGTGCCCCCACGACGATCGCGGGCACCATCCTGGTCACCAGCGCGACGAGGATGAACACGCGCCCGAGCCTGGTGCGGTACCGGGTGATGGCGTAGGCCGCCGGAACGGCGAGCACGAGAGAGATGAGCGTGCTCAGCACCGCCGTCACCACGCTGTTGATGAACGAAGCCAGCACCCCGTCACGCGTGAGCGCGGAGACGTAGTTCTCGAGGGTCCAGACCGAAGGCAAGATCTTCGCCGGCACTGCGATCGTCTCGACCGGCGTCTTGAACGAGGTGAGAAGCATGTAGATGAAGGGGAAGCCGTAGAGCACTACGATCGCGACCAGCACGATCCAGAGGATGACGCGGGTACTGACCCGCCTGGTGGCGAGGCCGTTCATCGGGCATCACTTCCCGGGCGCCAGATGGCGAACACGGCGAAGATGGCCACCGCCATCATGACGATCAGGTAGATGGTTCCCATCGCGCTGGCGAGTCCGGGTTCTCCGAATCTCACGAGCGTGCGGTAGATCAGCAGTGACATGGTCTCCGTGCTGCCCTGCGGGCCGCCGTTGGTCTGGATGAGGATCACGTCGAAGACGCGAGCCGCATCGATGCCGCGAACGATGAGCGCCACGGCGATCACCGGCCGCAGCAGGGGAATGACGATTCTGAAGATGATGGTGGGGTAGCGTGCGCCGTCGATTCGTGCGGCCTCGAGGATGTCGCCCGGCACGTTCTGAAGCCCCGCGAAGAGCACCAGCGTGATGAACGAGGTCGTCAGCCAGATGTCGGGCAGGGCGACGGAGAACAACGCGATGTTGGGGTCACTGAGCCACTGGATCTGGTCGGTGGAATGAAGGATGCCGACGCGGGTCAAGAGTTCGTTCACGATGCCGAAGTTGTCGATCAGCAGGAACTTCCACAACAGACCCGCGACGATCGGCGCGATCATCAGCGGGTAGAGAAAGATCGTACGCAGGAACCGCGACGAATCCCCGAGCGCAGAGAACAGCAGCGCTACGGCCAGGCCGATCACGAACTCGAGGGTGACGACGATCACGGTGTAGACGATCGTGTGCCACGCCGCACTCCAGAAATCCGAAGACTGGAACGCCTTCACGTAGTTCTCAAAACCGATGAAGGTGCGCGGGCCGCCCGCGATCGGGCTGATGTCGAAGAAGCTGTTGGAGACGAACTGCACCAGCGGCCAGCCGACGAAGACGGCGAGGAACAGGGCCGCAGGGAGCATCATGAGTGCCGCGAAGCGGCGGTCGGTTATGCGCACTGGTCACTTTCGGGTTGGGGAGGGCGGCATGCTGGGGGTGGCTGCGGCCGACGACGGTCTCATCGCCGGCCGCAGCCGTGCATCCGGTTGGCGCTTACTGGGTTATGGCGTCGACTTGCGCTTTGGCGTCATTCAGCAGCTGCTGGTTGTCTGCTCCGGGCACGACCGCCTTCTGGATCATCGGGATGAGTACCGAGTCGACGATCTGCTGCCACTTCGGGTTTGCCGGCCTCGCGATGGTCGCCGGGGCGTTCAGGGTCGCGATCAGCGGCTTGAAGGCCGCGTACTTGGGGTCATCCTGATACTTCTCGAACGCCGAGATGCGCGCCGCGAGACCGAGTGAGCTGTTCACTGAGAGAGCGTTGTTGTCGTAGGCGAACTTCAGGAAGTCGAGGCCGGCCTGCTGGTTCGGGCTCGCCTTGGCCACCGAGAGGTACCACGGCCCGGGAACACCGGCGATGCCGGCGGATCCGCCGATCATCGGCGCCACCCCCACCTTGCCCGCGACCGGTGCGTCGGCGGGAATCTGCGCGTAGGCGTGCGCCCAGAAGAGCATCATCGCGGTCTTGCCCTGGTTGAACAGGTTCTGGGCGGCTGCCCAGTCGACCTGAGCGGCGCCCGCCGGGGCGTTCGGAACCTGGCTGGTGTAGAAGTTCAGCGCGTCGAGCGAGGCCTTGTCACCGAGAGTCGACTTGCCACTCGAGTCGATGACCATGTTCTTCTCGCCCGCCTGTGAGAGGTTCGCGAGCCATTCCGTCTCGACCGCTCCCTTCACGCTGGTTCCGTACAGTCCCGCGTCGGGCTGGGTGAAGAACGCCGCGACATCGCTGTACTGCTGCCAGGTCGTCGGCGGAACGAGGTCGTACCCGTACTTCGCCTTGAAATTCGCCTGCTGGGTCGGGTCGTTGAAGAGATCGGTGCGGTAGTACAGAATCTCTGAGTTGGCCCAGGCGGGCATCCCGACATAGTTTCCGTCGATCTGAGCTCCGTCGACGAGCGATGGGAACAAATCTGCCTTGACGTCGTCGGTGTACATGTCGTTCAACGGGGTGAGCGCGTCTTTGAAGGCGGGAAGCCAGATCGCGTCGAGCGCGGCGACGTCGAACGAGACCGTGCCCGAGCTGAACTCACTGTTCAGTCGGTTGTAGAGGCCGTCGTACGGCAACTCGACGAAGGTCACTTTCGTGCCGGTCTGCTGCTCGTAGGCGTCTGCAATGGGCTGGAGCTCGCCGTGGCCGCCGGCCTCGACGAGAACGGTCAGGCTCTTGGCGCCCGAACTGGAACTGGCGGTCGAGCCGCCAGCGCCGCAGGCGCTGAGGGCGAGAAGGGCGACCGCGCCGACCGCAATGGCCGACGTGGCGCGGGCTCGGCGCGACATGCGCCTGAGCCCTGTGGTGGTGCGAAGCATCATTACTCCGATTTCGTTGTGTGCGGCTGTGGGCCACTCGTGAATGATTCTATGGGTGCTAAAACGTTTTGACAAAACGTATTGGCATGAAGTTAGGCGCTGCCGAATGCGTTGTCAATCAAATCCGGGTGCCAAAACTTTTTGGCTTCCGCCCGCGCGGCTGAGGCACGATGCCAGCGCCTGCCGTGCGCCGAGTTCGTGTGGAGATTGAAGTGGAGCAGCCCAGGGAGAGCCAACAACCAGGAAAGCCCCCGCACTCGCGGGGGCTTTCGGTGGTGCGCCCGGAGGGATTCGAACCCCCGGCCTTCTGATCCGTAGTCAGACGCTCTATCCAGCTGAGCTACGGGCGCATCTGTGTGAGAAGTGACTTTTCACACAAGGGAAAACACTACCATGCCGAGCAATGTCGCCGCGACACGAGTGCCTGCGCGATCACTGGGCGGCGTATCCGCCGTCGACCAGGTGGTAGCTGCCCGAGATGAACGATGCGGCGTCGCTCGACAGAAAGGCGACGAGCGCGGCGACCTCTTCGGGCTGGCCCAGGCGGCCGAGCGCGTGCTTCGCGGCCAGCGCATCCTTCGCCTCGGCGCTGAGGTTGGCGTCGATCAACGGAGTCTGGATGAACCCGGGGCCCACGGCGTTGGTGCGCACGTTCTGGGCTCCGTACTCGAGCGCGGCGTTCTTGGTGAGACCGACGAGGCCGTGCTTGGCGGTGACATAGGCCGACGACGATGGGATGCCGACGCTGCCGAGCACCGAGGCCATGTTGACGATCGATCCGCCGCCGTTCGCGGCAATGGCGGGCAGCTGCGCCTTGAGGCCGTAGAACACGGCGTTGAGGTTGATCTCGATCACGGTGCGCCAGCTGTCGAGCGAGTAGTCGCCGATCTGGGCGGCCTGGCCACCGATGCCGGCGTTGTTCACGGCGATGCGCAGCGGGGCGAGGGCGTTGGCGGCCTCGACACTCTGCACGGCGAATTCGGGGTCTGAAACGTCGCCGACCAGCACTTCTGCTGTGCCGCCCGCGGCACGGATCTCGTCGACGACGGCCTGCGCAGGCTCCTGTCGAATATCGGTCACCAGCACCGCGGCGCCGCTCGCGGCGAGCTCCAGCGCGACAGCGCGGCCGATGCCCGAGCCTGCCCCGGTGACGATGGCCGAACGGCCCGCAACATCATATGTAGCCATGAGATTCCACTCTTCTTTCTGTATGAAAACCAATAGGTCGACTCTACTCCCTTATCCAACAGCTGTTGGTTATCCGACGAAATCGTCTAGGCTGGGCAGATGGATGCCCGCCAGCGACGAACCCGCGACAAGCTGCAGCGCGCGGTCTACGAGTTGGCGTCCGCTCGCCCAGTGAACGAGGTGACGGTGTCTGAACTTGCAGCGCTAGCCGAGCTGAACCGATCGACCTTCTATGAACACGCGAGCTCTCCCCAGACACTGCTCGTGCAGCTGCTGGGCGACGAACTCGACGCGTTGCGAGACCGGTACCTCACGGGCATCCGGCCCGCCGACGCCGGCGCCGCGATCAGCGACGTCACCCGGGCGGTGCTGCAGCACGTCGACGAGCACGCTGCGATCTACCGGCTCGGGCTGAGCGAAGACAGCGGCGCCGCCAGCCTGCACGCCCTGCTCAGCTCGCACTTCGAGGCCTCAATTCGACTGCTGGTCGAGCAGCACTCGATCACGATCGACGACGAGGCCGCTCTGCCGGGGCTGACCGACCTCGCCGCGAGCTACATCTCGAACGGAACGGTGGGCGTGATCACGGCCTGGCTCGACGGGCCGGAGCCCCGCAGCATCGACGGCGTGCTGCAGGCCTATCAGCGGCTGCTGCCGGAGTGGTGGCCGCGCGGCGGGGCGCACTAGAGACGGCGCTGCGCCAGAGGCGGCGGGGCGCACTAGAGTTCGGGCATGGGCAGGGACGGGGCGGGCGACGGGGCCGCGCGACGGGTGGTGCGCGGCGTCGCCATCGTGGTGTCACGCTCGCGGTGTGCCTGCTCACGGGCAGCTACTCGTCGCTCGAACGGCGACTGCTCGAGGGTGCCTACATCCGACCACCGGAGTCGCCGCCGACTGCGCCCCGTCGCTGAACGTCGACCCGGCCAGCCTCGTCGGTGTGATCGATCCGTTCGGCATCGAGGGTCTCGACCGGCTTCTGGCGGCCGGGTACGTGGTGGCGGCCACCGACTACCCCGGTCTCGGCGCGCCCGGGCCCGACTCGTACCTGATCGGAACCACCGAGGGCAACAGCGTGCTCGATGCGGCGCGGGCGGCGCGGCAGATCGCCGGGGCCGGGGCTGGCAGCCGGCTGCTGCTGTGGGGGCACTCGCAGGGCGGGCACGCGGCGCTGTTCGCGGCTCAGGATGCCCGGTCGTACGCTCCCGAACTGAACCTGCTGGGCGTGGCGGTCGCTGCGCCCGCCACCGAACTCGGAGCGTTGCTGAAGGCCGACATCGGCGACGTCTCGGGGGTGACGATCGGGGCCTACGCCTTTCAGGCCTACGCGAACGTATACGGGCCGACCACGCCGGGCGCCACCCTCTTGTCGATTCTGACGCCGGCCGGGGCCGCTGCGACGCCGGCCATGAACGACCTCTGCCTGCTGGCGCAGAACTCCCGGCTGCACGAGATCGCCACGCCGCTGATCGGCCAGTATCTGGCCGCGGACCCGACCACCGTCGAGCCGTGGGCGTCACTGCTCGCGGCGAACACGCCTGGTGCGACCGCGATGCCCGTGCCGTTGTATGTCGCGCAGGGCGACACCGACACGCTGGTGCGGCCCGGCGACACGGCCGACTTCGCCCGCGACCAATGCGCTCTCGGCGCGCAGGTCACCTACGTCAGCGTCGCCGCGACAGGGCACGGGCTCGTGGCTTTCCGTGCGATGGACACGGTGCTGCCGTGGTTCGCGCACCTCGACCGAGGCACTCCGCTGCCCGCCTCGTTCGGAGCCGCCGCCCCTACGCCCTGCTGACATCGGCGGGGCGCGGCGGGGCGCGGCGGGGCGCGGCGGGCACGGCGGGGCGCTGGGGGCTTCCGGCACGGCGCCCCCGCCGGCGCGGCACTCCGCGTGACCATACGGGTCAGGCCGAGGCCGCAGCCTCGAGGGGCGGGGTGAACGGCAGTGCGAGGGCCGCCGCGACGTGCGGGTTCGTGACGGCACCCGCGTGGATGCTCAGGCCCGAGGCGAGGGCGGGATCATCCTGAACCGCCCGCTGCCAGCCCTTGTCGGCCAGCGTCAGCACGTATGGCAGGGTGGCGTTGGTGAGCGCGGTGGTCGACGTCTCAGGAACAGCGCCCGGCATGTTCGCCACGCAGTAGTAGATGCTGTTGTGCACCTCGAAGATGGGGTCGTCGTGGGTGGTGGGGTGGGAGCCCTCGAAGCAGCCGCCCTGGTCGATGGCGATGTCGACGAGCACCGAACCGGGCTTCATGGCCGCGACCATGTCGTCGGTGACGAGCTTGGGGGCGGCGGCGCCCGGAATGAGCACCGAGCCGATCACGAGGTCGGCGTCACGCAGCTGGGCCGCGATCTCGTAGGCGCTCGACGCGCGGGTCTGGATGTGCCCGCCGAACTGCACCTCGAGCTGGCGCAGGCGCGGCAGCGACACGTCGATGACCGTGACGTCGGCACCCATGCCGAGGGCGTCGGCCGCCGCGTGCTCGCCCGCGACCCCGCCGCCGATGACGACGACCTTGGCCTTGGGGGTTCCGGGCACGCCGCCGAGCAGGATGCCCCGGCCGCCGGCCGCGCTCATCAGGTGGTAGCCGCCGACCTGAACCGACAGGCGGCCCGCGACCTCGCTCATCGGCTGCAACAGCGGGAGGCTGCGGTCGGCGAGCTGCACCGTCTCATAGGCGATGGCCGTCGTGCCCGACGCGATGAGGGCGTCGGTGCACTCACGGGAGGCGGCGAGATGCAGGTACGTGAACAGCACCTGGCCGGAGCGCAGCCGGGCGTACTCCGGCGCGATGGGCTCCTTCACCTTCAGCAGCAGGTCGGCGGCCGCCCACACCTCGTCGGCCGTCGCGACGATGCGCGCCCCCGCGGTCTGGTAGTCGTCGTCGGTGATGCGAGAGCCGAGCCCCGCCCCCGACTGCACCACGACATCGTGGCCGCGCCTGACCAGCTCGTGCACGCCGGCGGGGGTGGCGGCGACCCGCTTCTCGTTGTTCTTGACCTCGGTGGGAATACCAACCAGCACGTTCGTCTCCGTCGGCTCAGTGAAGCGTCTCGTCAAACTCGATGCCTCAATTCTGCAGAATGCTCGTTTCAGGCACATTAAGTCGGTGAATACTGCGGCAGAATGACTCTGAAGGGCGCAGATCTTCACGAAAGGGAGTGCGGGGCAGTGGTTAGTTCGAAGAATCCACGGGCATCCGATGGTCTCGGCGGGGCTGGCGGGGCAGGCGGGCCCGGCGGCGAGCTCGACGACATCGACGCGACACTCGTCGAGGCCCTGCGTAAGAACGGGCGGATGCCGAACAGCCGCCTCGCCGAGCTGGCCGGTATTGCGCAGTCGACGTGCATCACCCGCGTGCGTTCGCTCGAAGAACGCGGAGTGATCACCGGCTACACCGCCCTCGTCTCGCCGGCCGCGCTCGGGTTGAGCCTGCAGGCCCTGATCAGCGTGAGCATCAAGTCGGGAGCGCGGCAGAGCATCGCCGTGTTCAGCGACGAGATCAGGCAGCGGCCCGAGGTGGTGCAGCTGTTCTTCCTGGGCGGCGCCGAAGACTTCGTGATCCACGTGGCGACGCGTGACAGCGACCACCTGCGGGAGTTCGTGGTGTCGAACCTGTCGGCGCACCTGTCGGTGGCGTCGACGCGCACGAGCATCGTGTTCGAGCATGTTGTGACGTGAGCCCGGCCCTCGAGCCCGCCCCTGTCTTGAACAATGCGACGAATCCTCGTCTCGACCGTTGCCGGGTCGGGAGACCACGAGTAGGTTGGGCGCCATGTCGATCGTCGAGAAGTACGAACAGGGCGTTCCCTGCTGGGCCGACGTCATCACCAGCGACGCGAACGGGGCCATGGCGTTCTACGGGGCGCTCTTCGGCTGGCAGTTCGACGCCTACCCGATGGGCCCCGAAGGCAGCGGCCTCACCTACTACATGGCGACGCTGCACGGGAAGAACGTCGTCGGGCTCATGCAGCGCTTCGACGACGCCCCCACCTCGTGGAACACCTACATCGCCGTCGACGACGCCGACGCAGCGGTCGCCCGGGGCGTCTCCGCGGGCGGAACGATCGACGTCGCCGTCGACGAGATTCCGGGTTCGGGCCGCACCGGCCGGCTGATCGACCCGGCCGGCGCCCCCATCTCGGTGTGGCAGGCCATCGGCCACATCGGCTCGGCGGTCGTGAACGAGCACGGTGCCGTGGTGTGGAGCGAGCTGCACGTCGCCGATGTGCCGAGCGTGCTGCCCTTCTACGAGGCGACCTTCGGCGTCGGCAGTGAGACTGCGCCCATGGGCGACGCCGGCGACTACACCCAGTTGCAGGCGGGCGGGCGCAGCGTGGCGGGCATCATGCAGGTGCCCGAGACGGCTCCGGATGCCGCACCGGCCTGGTTCGTCCACTTCGCCGTCGACGACCCCGACGCCACCGTCGCCCTGGCCACCAGCCTCGGCGCGTCGGTGGCCGAGCCGCTCGTCGACATGGCGGGCGTCGGACGCTTCGCTGCTCTCACCGACCCCCAGGGCGGCACCTTCTTCATCATCAACGGCTGACCAGCCCTCAGCTCGATCGAGTTACGCCTTCGGGTGGGTGTTTCGGCCCCCGACTGTTCCGAAGTCTAAAGTCGATGGCCGCGGCAGCGGTGGATTGACAGCTGCGGTTGAATTGACAGATGGTGACGACTGACACGCGGGTGCTGGTGCTCGACTTCGACGGAACCGTGTGCCTCGGCGACGCGCCTGTGTACGCGTACGCGCGGCTGCTCGACGAGGCGCTCGCGGCGCAGGCCGGAAACGCGACGATGCCACGGGTGCGGCACGTCGTCGAGCGGTACCTCGCGGCGGGCGAGAGCGGTGGGGTGGCCGGAGCGGCGGCGGATGCCGGGCAGATACCCTCGCAAGAAGGCGGCGCTGACGGCCAGGCGGCCGGAGCGACAGCCGCCGGGCCCGGCGCGGAAGAGAACGGCGGCGGCCAGGCGGTTCGAGACGCCCTGGAGATCGTGGCGAACAGCGTCGACGGGTACGAGGCGGCCGAGCGGCTGGCCCGATCGCGCGGCATCGGCGACGCGCAACTGAGCGCGGCGTACGCGGGCAGCCGGGAGGAGCTCGCGTCGGGAGCGATCGAGACGACGGCGCCCGAGGGGCTGGTGGAGCTGCTGGCGGGGCTGCCCGAGGCGACCCGCGTGGTGCTGGTGACGAATGCTCCGGAGACGGGCGTGACGCAGCAGCTCGAACACCTAGGCCTCACGCAGTGCTTCGACGAGGTGATCACGTCGGCGGGCAAACCGGCGAAGATGGGGGTTATCGTTCAGGGGTTGCTCGACCGCGACGGGCTCGCCGGGCATCCGGCCGCCCTGCTCAGCGTGGGAGACATCTGGCGCAACGACCTCGCCCCGGCTGCCGCGCTCGGCTGCGAGACGGCCCTCATCGAGCGCCTGGCGGCCCCGGATGCCCGGCCGACGTACCGGGCGGCGACCATCGAGCAGCTCTACCCGGCCATCGCGGCGTGGGCGGCGGAGTCTTCCGCGTCCTCCGGGGTGACGCCGGAGGAGAAGGCGCGCGCGGCCTTCGATTCGATCGCGGCCGGGTTGCTCGAGCGGCCGGGGGTCGACATCGGGCCGATGTTCGGCAGCGAGGGGCTGCGCATCCGGGGCAAGGTGTTCGCGTTCGTCGGCTCCCGCGGCGCGCTCGTGGTGAAGGTGCCGGCCGCCCGAGCTGACGAACTCGCGGCCGAGCCGGCCCGCGTCGTCGAGCGCATGGTGATGCGCCAGCGCGAACTGCGGGAGTGGGTGACCGCCGGGCCCGGCGCGACCGAGCGGTGGGCGCCGCTCATCGCCGAGGCGTTCGCCTACGTCGACTCGATCACGCCGTAGCCGTCGTGTGCACGGCGCGCCTCAGCCCGCGGGAGCGGCACGCGCAGCCCGCGCGGCAGCCCGATCAGCGCGCAGCGACCCAGGCCGCCACGGCCGCGCGCAGCTCGGCCTTGCGGGCGGCGGGCGCGAACGAGGCGGCGATCGAGTTCATGGCGAGGGCCGCCATCGCGGCATCCGTGAACCCGAAGGTCTCTTGCACAGCGATGTAGTTGTCGCCGATGTACCCGCCGAAGTACGACGGGTCGTCTGAGTTGAGGGTGACGAGCAGCCCGGCCTCGAGCATGCGGGGCAGCGGATGCTCAGCGAGCGTCGAGACCCCGCGCAGTGCGACGGTCGACAGCGGGCACACCGTCAGCGGCACCTGGCTCTCGCGCAGTCGCTCGACGAGGGCGGGGTTCTGCAGGCTGCGGATTCCGTGGTCGATGCGCTCGCACTTCAGGGCGTCGAGCGAGCCCTCGACGAACTCGGGCCCGCCCTCTTCGCCGGCGTGGGCGACGCAGTGCAGGCCGAGGCCGCGGGCGCGGGCGTAGACCTCGGTGAAGATCTCGGGCGGGTAGCCGACCTCGGTCGAGTCGAGCCCGACCCCGATGATGTCGCCCGCGAGCGCGCGGGGCGACACGGCGTCGAGCGTGGCGAAGGCGCTCTCGACGGGCAGGTCACGCAGAAAGCACAGGATGAGGCCGCCGGTGATGCCGAGTTCGGCGTGAGCGTCATCCATCGCCCTCTTCAACCCCGTGATGACGTCGTCGAGCGCCACGCCGCGCTGGGTGTGGGCCTGCGGGTCGAAGAACATCTCGACGTGGCGCACACCCTGCCCGTGCGCCTTCGTCAGGTAGGCGGCGGCGAGGTCGTAGAAGTCCTGCTCCTGCCGCAGCACGATGCTGCTGGCGAAGTACAGGTCGAGAAACGGCTGCAGCGAGGCGAACTGCAGCCGGCCCTTCCAGTCGTCGACGCTCTCGAACGGCAGCTCGATGCCGTTGCGCTCGGCGAGCGCGAACACCATCTCGGGTTCGAGCGTGCCCTCGATGTGCAGGTGCAGTTCGGCTTTCGGCAACTCGTACAGCGCAGGCGTCATGCCCCCATTCTCGCCCACCCGCTGGCCGCCGAGGTCAGGCGGCCGGCGGCGTGAAGAGGCCCGCAGGGCCCGAGGCGTCCGAGACCGAGGCGAGGTAGGCCGTGCGACGGGCGAAGAGGTCGGGCACGACCGCGCGGGCCCGGGCGATGAGGTCGGCCAGGTCGGCGGTGAGCAGCCGGCCATCCTGAACCAGCAGGCGACCGTCGACCATCGTCAGGTCGACGTCGCTGCCGCGAACGGCGTGCACGAGGTTGTGGTGCAGGTTGGCGTACGGCCCCGAGCCGATGAGCGGAGTCATGCGCGGTGTGTCGGTGCGAACCGCAATCAGGTCGGCCTTCTTGCCGGGCTCGAGCGAGCCGATCACGGCGTCGAGGCCGAGCGCGCGGGCGCCGCCCCTGGTGGCCATCTGCAGCACCGGCCAGCTGTCCATCGCCGCCGCGTCCATGGTGCGCAGTTTGCCGAGCAGCGAGGCGACCTTCATCTCTTCGAACATGTCGAGGTTGTTGTTCTCCTTCTCGCCGTCGGTGCCGATGCCCACGTTCACGCCCGCCGCGAGGTACTCGGCCACGGGCGCCATACCGCTGGCGAGCTTCATGTTGCTCACGGGGTTGTGCGAGACGCCGACCCCGCGCGAGGCGATCAGCGACACCTCGGCGGCGTCGAGCCACACGGCGTGCGCGATCATCGCCCGCGGAACATCGAAGAACCCCAGCTTCTCGAGCGCGAACATGGGTCGCGCCCCGTATCGCGCCTCGAACTCGGCGACCTCGATCTGGCTCTCACTGCAGTGCGTGTAGAACCCGGTGTCGTACTTCTCAGCCAGCGCGAGGGCCCGTCGCTGCCCGGCCTCGTCGGCGTAGAACGGATGCTCGAGCCCCACCCACGGGTAGATGCGCCCGCCCGCTCCCCCGCCGACGCCGCTCGCGGCGCCCGCCGCTGCGGCGCCACCCGCGCTCCACTGTTCGAGCATCGCCTCATTGTCGTCGAGCGTGTCGAAGTAGTCGTAGTCGGGGTGGGCGCCGACGTAGTTCACGGTGACGAGGCGGTTGCCGAGGGCATCCGCCGCCCTGGCGCTGCCCTGCATGTAGCGCCACATGTCGACCACGGTGGTGGTGCCCGAGAGCAGCCCTTCGGCGTAGCAGAGCCACGATGCGGCCTCGGCCTCGTGGGGCCGCAGCACGCGGTGCATGGGGTCGATGTGCAGGCGCAACCACTCCCACACCGGCAGGTGTTCGGCGGTTCCGCGCAGCACGCCCGAGTGGTGGTGCGCGTTGACGAGCCCGGGCATCAGCAGCCGGCCGGCCAGGTCGACGACGTCTGCCCGGGGGTAGCGGGCCGCCAGGTCGGATGCCGCACCGACCGCCTCGATCTGACTGCCCCTGACGAGCACCGCGCCGCCGGGAACCACCTCGAGCGCATCGTTCATGGTGACCACGAAGTCGGCCCGCAGCAGGCGGTCGCCGTCGATGTGCGCCGCGACGGCAGGGCCGTCAGCCGCTCTCTGGTCGGAGCCGCCGGGGCCGCTCACTCGGCGAGCGTCCACGCGTCGAACGAGAAGCCCGGCGACACCACGCAGCTCACCAGCGCCTCGCCGTCGCCCGGCAGCGTGCGCTGCCACACCCCGGCCGGCACGACGATCTGCGGGTGCGCACCACGCTCGATGTCACCGCCGAGCGTGATGATCTTCGCGTTCTCGCCCGAGAACGCGGGCGTCTCGCCGGCACCGCCGAGCTGCACCATCACGTCGTCGGGCCCGTGCCAGAACCACAGCTCGTCGAAGTCGACCCGGTGCCAGGCCGACGCCTCGCCGGGCGGCAGAAGAAAGTGGATGCTCGTGGCCGCCGGCCGGCTCGCCCCGTTCGTCGTCACGGCGGCGGCCGAGGCCCACGTTCGGCGGTACCAGCCGCCCTCAGGGTGCGGTTCGAGCCCCAGCAGCGCCGCTCGCGGCGGAACGTCGAGCCACTCGATCAACCGGCCGTCGACCATACGCCTGGCGACCTGCCCCGGCGCCCCCACTTCGTCGGTCACGCATCGCTCCTGTATCTCTGTTCGGTCGTTCTTCTCGTTCCATTCTGGCCGCTGCGCCGCCTCCGGTCGTGGCGCCGCGCGACCTTCGGAGGGTCAGTCTGTGACAACGGCGTCGGCCGGCGCGGGCGAGACCGTGAAGCGGGTGCCGGGATGATCGGCCGAGAGGTGGGCGCCCGGTCGGCCGAGCATCTGCTCGCGCAGCGAGCCGGTGGCCGGTTCGGCGGGCATCCGGCCCCTGCGGCGCAGTTCGGGCACGACCAGCGTGGCGAAAGCCACGAGGTCGCCGGGCGGAAAGATGGGCTCGAGCAGAAAGCCGTCGAGGTCGGTGGCGTCGATGAGGCGTTCGAGTTCGTCGGCGACCTCGGTGGTGCTGCCGACGAGCTGCAGTCCGCGCGTTCCGCGCCCCGAGAGCTGCGCGAGAATCTCGCGCACGGTGGGAGCAGGGCTGCCGTCTTTCGGAACGAACCGGTCGATATTGCTCTGCCCCATCTGGCCGATGGGCCCGCCGGCGTCGAGAATCTGGCTGAGGTCGCGGTCGGGGTCGAGCGAGAGCAGGTCGATGCCGGTGTTACCGGCATAGAGGGTTGCGGCGACCTCGTCGGTCTGCAGGTCGTCGAACTCCTTGCGCAGAGCGAGGGCCTCGTCGTGGGTCGGTGCGACCGTGACGGTGAGCCCCACGAGAATCTTCAGCGAGTTCGGGTCGCGGCCCCACTCGGCCGCCTTCGCCCGGATGTCGGCGACGTTGAACGCCGTCTGCTCGACCGTCGTGCCCTGTACGAACACGCACTCGGCGTTGCGGGCGGCGTAGGCGCGGCCGCGTGCCGAGGTACCGGCCTGGAAGAGAACGGGGGTGCGCTGCGGCGACGGGTCGACGGTGAAGTACCCCGTCGACCGGAAGTGCTCGCCCTCGAAGGTGTGCCGGTGCAGCTTGTCGCGGTGCACGAGAATCTGCGCGTCGCGGTCGGCGACGAACGCATCGTCTTCCCACGACCCCTCCCACAGCGTCATCGCGAGGTCGAGGTACTCGTCGGCCTGGTCGTAGCGCGAGTCGTGCGCCTTCATGGTCTCGTGGCCGAACAGCTCGGCGACGGTGTTCTGCGACGCCCCGGTGACGATGTTCCAGCCGATGCGGCCGCGCGTGAGGTGGTCGAGCGTCGCGAACCGGCGGGCGGTCTGCACCGGATGATCGAGCCCGGTCGAGCTCGTCACGACGAAGCCGAGGCGCTCGGTCTCGTGGGCGAGCGTAGCGATCATCATCGCCGGATCCATCGACGGGAAGTTGATACCGCCGCGGGCGGCCATCTCGGGCAGGTCGCCGTCGATCGACGGAAAACCGTAGCCGTCGGCGAAGAAGAGAAAGTCGAAACCGGCGCCGTCGAGCAGCTTGGCGATGCCGATCCAGTGGTCGAGTTCGTGGTAGCGCACCGATTCGCTGAGCGGATGCGGCCAGCTCAGTGTGCCGCCGACCTGCGGGCCGGCCACTTCGAATACACCCAGGTGGATTTGCTTCATGCCCTCATTGAACCAAACGGTTCATATCAAAGCGAGCCCGGAAACACAGTGTTAACACGATCGACCAGAGCGTGCGTCGCAGCGCGGGCGGAACGGTCGACGAGCTGCGGGTCGCCTCCGCTGAGCAGCGTCGCCTGAAAACCGCGCCACAGAGCGACGGCCTCGTGCGCGAAGAGGTCGGCCTGGGCATCCGTCACCCCCCGGCGCGCCAGCGCGGTGCTGAGGTGCTCGACCCACTCGGTGCCGACCGCACCCAGAAAGGCGGTGAACCGCTGGCGTTCGAAGCCGGCCAGGCCGAAGATCTCGAAGAAGAGGCGGTGCAGCGGCAGGTTCTGCGGGTCGGCCAGAATCGCCCACGCCTCGAGCAGCCGATCGCCGACCGGCAGAGAGTCGTCGTCGATCAGCACCACCATGCGGCCCATGCCGGGAAAGCGCTGCTCGGCGCCGGCGAGGGCGGCGATGATCAGCTCCTCCCGGCTGCCGAAGTAGTAGAGCAGCATGCGGTTGTTCGACCCGACGGCGTTCGCGAGGCCGCGCAGAGTCAGCTGGGCGACACCGTTCTCGAGCACGAAATCGACGATGCTCTCGAGCAGCAGCTGCCTGCGGTCTGGGCCGTCGTCAGTCATGCACTGACGCTAACGGTTCGAAGGCTCATGCGGCGAAGGCAACACCGCCGAAATGCTCCGGTAACAATCGCGAACTAGCGTTTCACGGATAAAGCGAACACGTCGTGCTCTTCGGCGTGCGTCACACAGCACTTCGCTGCACCACCCCTGCGAAACCCGACCGTCTGGAGCCTTCATGAACGCCTTCACCCCTCCTCCCGTCATGACTCGGCAGTTCGACCGCCGCAACTTTCTGCGCATCGGCGGGCTCGGCGCCATGGCCGTCGGCGGTGCCGCCGTACTGGCCGCCTGCAGCTCGGGATCGAGCACCACCGCCAGCACCGCAGGCTCGACCGGTGCGGCCAGCGCCGCCCCGGGCAGCCTCGGCACCATCGCCCTGCAGCTCTCATGGATCAAGAACATCGAGTTCGCCGGTGAGTACTTCGCGACCGAGAAGGGCTACTACACCGACGCCGGCTTCCAGGAGGTCACCCTGCTCGCCGGTGGCGGACAGACCGGCGCAGAAGAGGCGCTGCTCTCGGGCCAGGCCCTCGTCGGCCTCTCGTCGCCGTCGATCACCGGCCCCTCGGTCGAGCAGGGCGCCGCGCTGAAGATCATCGCGTCGACGTACCAGAAGAACCCGTTCTGCCTGCTCTCGCTGGCCGAGAAGACCCCGATCAAGACGGTCGCCGACCTCAAGGGCAAGAAGATCGGCGTGCAGTCCGGCGGCAACCAGACCATCTTCGAAGGCTTCCTCGCCGCGAACGGCCTCACCGACGCCGATGTCACCCTGGTGACCACCCAGTACGACATCTCGCCGCTCGAGACCGGTGCCTACGACGCGCACATGTCGTACACCACCAACGAGCCGATTCTGGCCGCGAAAGACGGCTTCACGCCTGTCGTGCTGGGCTTCGCCGACAACGGGCTGCCGTTCGTGGCCGAGACCTTCACGGTGACGCAGGACTCGATCGACAACAAGCGCGACCTGCTCAAGGCGTTCCTGGTGGCCGAGATCAAGGGCTGGACCGACGCGGTGAAAGACCCCGCCCAGTCTGCGACGTACGCGGTCACCAAGTACGGTGCAGACCAAGACCTCGACCAGACCGAGCAGACCGCAGAGGCGACGGCGCAGAACGCGCTCATCGTCACGGCCGACGTCAACTCGAACGGCCTGTTCACGATGACCGACGATCTGATCGCCGAGAACATCAAGTCGCTCACGTCGATGGGCACCACCGTCACGGCCGACCAGCTCTTCGACATGAGCCTCATCAAAGAGGTCTACGCCGAGAACCCCGACCTCATCACCACCTTCACCATCCCGACGGCCTAAGAGGGTCGACGGGGGTGGGTTTCGATACGGCCCGCTGCGCAGGCCTGCTCAACCAGCGGCGGCTCGCTCGTTGAGTAGCACCGAAGGTGCGTATCGAAACCCTCCACTCACAAGAAAGCTGGGAAACATGGCCATCTCGTCGGTCGCCGGGTTTGCGACAAGCACACCCGCACAAACGCCGGAGCTCGCCTCTGGCATCAACATCCAAGGGCTGACGAAGACCTTCCAACTCGGCCGCAAGTCGGTGCAGGCCCTCTCGGCCATCGACCTCGGAACGAAGAAAGACTCGTTCCTGTCGCTCCTCGGCCCCTCGGGCTGCGGCAAGTCGACCATCCTGCGCATCATCGCCGGACTCGAGAAGCCCAGCGCCGGCTCTGTCGTGGTGAACGGCAAGAACGCCACCGAGATCCAGCGTGGGCACGAGACCGGCATCGCCTTCCAGGATTCGGCACTGCTGCCCTGGCGCACGGTCACGAAGAACATCCGCCTGCCCCTCGAAGTCGCCGGCATCACCCCCGCACCCGGCCTCATCGACGGGCTGATCGACCTGGTCGGCCTCAAGGGCTTCGAGAACGCCAAACCCGCCCAGCTCTCGGGCGGCATGCGCCAGCGGGTGTCGATCGCCCGCTGCCTAGCCGTCGAGCCGACGATCATGCTGCTCGACGAACCGTTCGGTGCGCTCGACGACATGACCCGGCAACGGATGAACGTGGAGCTGTTGCGCATCTGGGGCGAGAAGCCCGCCACGACCCTGATGGTCACCCACGGCATCGGCGAGGCCGTCTTCCTGTCAGACGTCGTCGCGGTGATGAGCGCCCGGCCCGGCCGCATCGCCGAGGTCGTCGAGATCAACCTGCCGCGGCCGAGACTGCCCGAACTCACCCGCTCACCGGAGTTCCACGCCTACGTCGACCAGATCTCCGAGATTCTCTTCGGCGCCCACGGGGCGGCCTCCGATGACTGATCTGCGCGAACAGGAGACCGGGTACGCCGAGAGCATCGCGCTCGGCGCCGAAGAAGCCACGGGCGCGAACCGCCGCTCGTTCCTCGGATCGTTCAACCAGATGCCGCCGTGGATCGGCGCCATCATCGGCGTCGTCGTGCTGCTGCTCGTCTGGCAGTTCGTCGCCGTGACCTTCTTCTCGGTGACCGGCAGTGTTCCGCCACCGCTCGACGTGTTCGTGCAGCTCGTGCACGACCTCACCGACAGCGTGTACTGGAACGCCATCGCGCAGACCAGCATGTCGGCGATGTGGGGCTTCATCTGGGGCAACCTGATCGCGTTCTTCCTCGCGTTCATCGTGCTGCTGATTCCGTGGTTCGAGGGGCTCAGCACTCAGCTCGCCGTGGTCTGCTCGTGCATCCCGCTCACCGCCATCGCCCCGATCGTCACCCTGCTCTCGCCGGCCGGCAGCCGCACCACCTCGATCTTCCTCGCCGCGCTCAGCGTCATCTTCACCACCGTCATCGGTACCCTGCTCGGGTTGCGGGCCGCGAGCGAGACGCAGCTCGACGTCGTGAAGGCGTACGGCGGGTCGAGGTTCACCCAGCTGCGCAAGGTGCGCCTGATCGCCGCCGTGCCGAGCATCCTCGCCGCCCTGAAGCTGGCCGCCCCGGCGGCCTTCCTCGGCGCGGTGCTGGGCGAATACTTCCTGCTCGGGGTCGACTCGGGTATCGGCATCCTGCTGCTCGCCGCCCAGGCCACGGCCGCCTCGGTGAAGCTGTGGGCGCTCGCGCTCATCTGTGGCGGCATCGCGGGGCTGGCCTACTTCGTCATCGGCCGCATCGGCCACCTCATCACGCCATGGTCAGCGGGCGACAGTCGCGCCGGGGAAGGTTTCTGATGGCTACCGCCGCACCCGCACAGGCGCCCATGGTCTCGCGCCCGATGGTCAGCGAGCAGACGGCGAGCACCGTCAGGTACGTCTTCCGGCGCATCGGCACGACCGTGCTCACCATCGCGATCTCGAGCGCCATTCTGGTGCTGCTGTGGAGCCTCGCCATCCAGGTGCTGCACGCGAACCCGTTCATCGCCAAGACCCCGGTCGACGTGTGGAACTATCTCTTCGTCGACGCGCCGAAGAGCAAGACCACCGCGGCCGAGAACCGCGAACTGATCTCGGGGCTGCTCTGGGTCACCCTCTTCCACGCCCTGATCGGGTTCATCTTCGGTGTGGGCAGCTCGATCGTCATCTCGGTGGCCTTCACGCTCATCCGGCCGATCGAGTTCATGTTCATGCCCATCGCGATGCTGCTGCGCGTCGTACCGCTGCTCGCGATGGCTCCGGTGATCTACCTCATCTTCGGCAACGGGCTGGTGACCGCGGCGTTCATCGGCGGGGTCGTGGTGTTCTTCCCGCTGCTGGTGAACCTGACGCTCGGCTTCCGCTCGGTGAGCGCCCAGTCGGTCGACCTGATCCGGGTGTACGGCGGCAGCCGCTGGACCATCATGCGCAAGGTCGCCATCCCCACCGCGCTGCCCTACTTCTTCGCCTCGATGCGCATCGCCGTTCCCGGCGCGATCACCGGCGCGATGCTCTACGAGTGGCTCTTCACGTACGAGGGTCTGGGCGCCGCGATCACGACCGCCAAGTCGCAGTCGCTCTACAACGAGATCTGGGCCATCGTCGTGGTCATCACGGTGGTGTCGATCCTGCTCTACACGGTGGCGACGTTCGTCGAGACCGCCGTGTTGGCCAAGTGGGGCCCGAACGCCGGAAAGTCGACCGGAAAGTAACGGTGATCGTCGACAAGGCCGAGGCAGGCACCACCGCCCGGCAGTACCACATCGGCATCGCGCCGGGCGAAGTGAGCACGGTCGCGCTGCTGCCGGGCGACCCGTTCCGCGTTCCGCTGATAGCCGAGTTTCTCACCGACGTGACCGAGGTCGCCCACAACCGCGAGCACCGCACGATGACGGGCTACTACAAGGGCAAGCTCATCACGGCGACCTCGACGGGAATGGGATGCCCATCGACAGCCATCGCCGTCGAAGAACTCGCCCGAGTGGGCGTCACATCGTTCATCCGGGTCGGCAGTTCGGCGGGCCTGCAACCGGGTGTGAACCCCGGCGACCTGCTCGTCAGCGAGGGCACCCTGCGCAACGACGGCACCACGGCCGCGTACGCGCACCACGGCTTTCCGGCGGTGCCAGACCTGCGGCTGACCCTGGCGCTGCAGGATGCCGCACTCGCGTTGCCCGGCGCCGGCACCGACTACCAGGTGCTGTCGGGCATCAACGCCTCTGACGACGCGTTCTACGCCGAGACCCCCGAGTGGATCGGCGAACTCAACCGGCTCGGCATCCTGAACGTCGAGATGGAGAGCTCGGCCCTCTACGTCGTCGCGCGACTCAGGGGCCTCCGCGCGGGAATGATCTGCGCCTGCTCGTCGAACCTGGTCGACGGCACCAGCCTCTACGACCACGATGCGTCGAAGCTCAGGGCGGGCTGGCAGAACAGTATTCTTGCCGCGCTCGACGCGGCCGTGGCGCTCGACCTGTGAGCGAACGGATGCCCGCGCCCGGCCCCGCACCCGCCGAAACCGTGTCACCGGCCCCGCGGCGCCGCATCATCGTCGACACCGACACCGGCATCGACGACGCCCTCGCGCTGCTCTACCTCGCCGCCCAGCCGGAGGTCGAGCTCGTCGGCGTCACGGCCGTGTACGGCAACTGCGTCATCGACGACTCACTGCGCAACATCGCGTACGTGCTCGCGCTTGCGGGCCGCGGCGACACCCCTGTCGCCCGGGGCGCGGCCAAACCCCTGAATGCCGAGCCGCACATCGCTCACTACGTGCACGGCCACGACGGGCTCGGCGACGTGCTTTCAGCCGAACAGCGGCCGATGCCGACCGGTCTGCTGCCGCAGAGCGCCGCCGAGTACCTGGTCGAGCAGGCCCGCGAGCATCCGGGCGAGATCGAGCTGCTGACGCTCGGGCCGCTGACGAACGTCGCGCTCGCGCTCGAGGCCGAACCCGATCTGCTCTCCCTCTTCGCCTCGATCACGATCATGGGCGGCAGCGGTCCGTTCCCCGCACTCGGAGCGAGCGACATGTTCGACGCGAACATCCAGAACGATGCCGACGCCGCACGGCTCGTGTTCTCGGCTCCGGCGAACCGGCGGCTGATGGTCGGCGTCAACGCCACCGCTCAGGTGGTCACCGACGAACAAGACGTGGTGGCGCTGCACCGCTCGGGCACGCCGACGGGCGAGTTCGCGGCGAACATCCTCGAGTCGTACCTCGACTTCTACCGGCTGGCCTGGGGGCGCCGGGTGAGCCCCGTGCACGACGGCCTCGCCGCTGCGCTGCTCGTGCATCCCGAGTTCATCGCCGCCGCCGTGACCGGGCCCGCCAACGTGACCCACGACGGCTTCACCACCCGGGCGCGCATCATGCAGACCGCCGAGGGCCGTGCGGTACCGTGGGCCATCGAGCCCGTGGGCGACACCATCGCCGTCACCGCCGTCTCGCCCGACTTTCTTCCCGCATTCATCTCAGCCCTGATCCAAGGAGGCGCACGCCCATGACCGACACCGCGACCGAAACCCGAACCTCGACCCGCGATCTGGCGCTGCTGCCCAAGGGGCACCTGCACCTGCACATGGAGGCGGCCATCCGCGCCGAGACCCTGAAAGAGATGGGAGCAACGGCGGGCATCGAGATTCCGATGCCCGACCTGTCGACCACCTACAGCGACTTCTCGGTGTTCAGCCAGACCTACCGCAGCATGCTGGCCGTGCTGACCACGCCGTCGAACCTGTTCCGGCTGATCGACGAGGCCGTCGAAGACGCCGCGCGCGAGGGCGTCGTCTACGTCGAGTTCGGCGCGAGCCCGCACTTCTACATCGACGCCTTCGGGTCAGTCGAGGATGCCCTGCAGATGCTCATCGACAAATGCGCCGAGGCGGGGTCGAAGTACGGCGTCGAGATCGGGCTGATGATCACCGTCGACCGCACCGAGAGCGTCGAGACCGCCGACGCCTACGCGGCCGTTGCGGCTGCGTTCGCCGGACGCGGCGTGGTGTCGCTCGGCCTCGCCAACGACGAGCGGGGCTACCCCGCCGAGAACTTCGAGGAGGCGTTCGCCATCGGCAGGGCGGCCGGGCTGCTGTCGACGCCGCACGCCGGCGAGCTGGCCGGGCCCGGGCAGGTGTGGAAAGCCGTCGAGGTGCTGCACGCCGACCGCATCCTGCACGGCGTGACGAGCGTACAAGACCCGGAGCTGCTCGAGCGGCTCGCCGCCGACGGCATCTGCCTCGACGTCTGCCCCACGTCGAACCTGCTGCTCTCCGTGGTCGACGACCTCGACTCGCACCCGCTGCGCGTGCTGCTCGAGGCTGGCGTGCGCTGCTCGATCAACGCCGACGACCCGGTGCTGTTCGGGCCGAACATCCTCGCCGAGTACGAGCTGAGCCGCACCGTACTCGGGCTCAGCGACGAGCAGCTGGCCGCCTGCGCGTGGAGCTCGATCGAGTGCGGCGGCGGCTCGGCCGAGCTGAAGGCGCGGTCGAAGGTGGCCATCGACGCCTGGCTCGCGAGCTGACTCCGGGGGGCGGCGCGCGACGGCAGGGGTGACCACTCCGCCCGCCCACAGCGCAAGCCCCGGGCATCCGTTCGGCCAGGCGGGTATAACGGGTGCATGACAGACACACCGATCGAAGACCTGCCACCCGTGCAGCCGCCCAGCCACGACGGCGTCAGTGCCGACGAGGCCGCCGCGTTCGCCGTCGCCGACTGGATCAACCGCTACGAGACAGCGTGGGAGTCGAACGAGCCCGACGACATCCGCGCGCTGTTCACGCCCGACGCCAGCTACCGCACCGAACCCGACGCCGAACCGTGGGTCGGTCACGACGCGATCGTCGCCGGCTGGACCGAGATCAAAGACCTGCCCGGCGACATGTCGTTCGAGTGGAAGCCGCTCGCCATCACGCCCGAGGTCGCGACCATCCAGGCCGTCACCGTCTACCCGCGCGAGAACCGCACGTTCGACAACCTGTGGGTGATCAGGCTGGCACCGGATGGCCGGGCCACCGACTTCACGGAATGGTACATGCAGCGCGCCACGTAAAATTGTGGCATGACCCCCGCTGACGGCGAACCCAGCCCCTTCGGCAAGCGAGACTCCGGCGGCGGAAAGCTCGGCGACTACGGCTACAACATGGTTCCGAAGAACGCGCGCGTCACCATGCAGCTCGCCGGCAGCGACCCGAGCGCCGACGTGCTGCGCGACGTGCTCGGCCGCGTCGGTTCGAAGGGCCGCGAGCCGGTCGAGGTCGAAGCCTTCGTCGCCCGCCGCACGGCCGAGGAGGAACGCACCGACGCCCCCATCCTCGTTCGTCTGTTCGTCGACTCACGCATGACCGACGTGGTCGGTTGGGTACCGCGCGGGCTCGAGGCGCCCGTCATCGACGCCCTCACCCGCCTCGAAGAGGCCGGCCGCACCCCGCGCATCCCCGCCGCCATCGCCCCCACCCGCCACGGCCTGCGCGTCACCCTGCTTCTCGGCCGCACCCGCTGACCCGCCCCGCCGCAGGCCCGCCCGCGCACGAAAGCCGCGCGGCGGCGGGCTGGATGCACGAAAGCCGCCAGCGCGACACGAAATCGCGGCCGAAAGTTGCATAGGGTCGAGGCACGACGGGGAACGCTCGCGACTCCCACCCACTGCGCACCACACCACGGCGACGCCCCGACCGTGGGATGCGCGAAGCGACACCCCACCCGCCGCCCCGCCCGATGCACGAACGGAGGTTCTCATGTCTCACTACACACCAGACGCCATCACCGGCGAACCCGAGGTCGTCGAAGACGCTCTGGCCTTCGAGGGTGACGCGGCATCCGCGAACCTGCCGGCGGCGTGGGCGGCACTGAAGAGCGCAGTCACGAGCCTGCGTGGGTATCAGCGGGCCGACGGGTCGGTCGATCCGGCGGTGTCGGCGCGCAGCCGTGAGGTGCATGAGCTGGTCGACCGGGTGATCGACAGTCTGCGGGCCCTCGCCGACGACTACAGGCACGATGCAGAGTACCTGCGAGCGAGCATCCGCGACTTCGAGCGCTGGGTGAACGACGGGTTCGGCGTGCCCGACTTTCTCGACTCGTTGACGGCGTTCCACCCCGAGCAGCAACGGGTGGATGGCCGGCGGCACGTCGTCGTCTTTCCGATGTACACACAGAACGGCAACCCCGACAAGGTGTTCGAGGCCGTCGCCGTCGAGGTCATCTGGCCCGAGTTCGTGGCCGGCCTCGAGGCGGGAGACTACTCGAACGCTCTGTTCGTGCCGATACGCTTTCTCGACTTCACGCCGGGGTACGACACGAACTCGGCCGTGCTGTTTCCTGAGACCGTGACGATGCGCGCCGTTCCGACCTTCACCTGGGGCGCGATCTTCGCCGACCGCGAGGCGGCGCGCTTCCGCGTGGTCGTGCGCGAGGCCGCCCGGGTGACGCGGCTCGAGCTGCCGGCCGGAGCACAGCAGCTGCTCGACGACCAGGCGCTGGCCGAAGAGACCTTCGTGATGTGGGATCTGATTCACGACCGCACGCACATGCGCGGCGACCTGCCGTTCGATCCGTTCATGATCAAGCAGCGCATGCCGTACTTCCTGTACACGCTCGAAGAGCTGCGCTGCGACCTCACCGCGTTTCGCGAGGCCGTGCGCATCGAGCGGGCCGGGGCCGACTCGGTCTCCTCACCGCAGGCCGTCGAGACGGCCGCGCGCGTGCAGTACGCCATCCTGTTCGACCGCATCTTCAGGTTCGCCATCACCGGCAGCCGGGTGAAGAACTACGACGGCCTCGGCGGCCAGCTGCTGTTCGCCTGGCTGCACCAGCGCCACGTGCTGCACTGGACAGACACCAGCCTCACGATCGACTGGCCCGAGGTGGCCGAACAGGTCATCGCGCTGAGCGACGCCATCGACGACCTCTACTGGCGCTCGATCGACCGCCCGAAGACCGCCCACTGGCTGGCCGCCTACCAGCTCGTGTCGTCGGTCGTCACGCCCAACCCGGCGTCGGTGTGGGCGAAGGGGCCGGATGCCCTGCCCCTCGACGGGCCGCCACGGGGCCTGACCGACGCGGTGCTGCCCGACGAGTTTCCGCTCTCGATGTTCTACGAAGCGCTCGAGAAGAAGATGACCGGCGTCATCGACAGCACGGCGGGAATCACGGGCGCGGGCCTCCCCGGCCGGTAGCGGCAGACGCCGGCAGGCCGTTCACCCGCTACCCGCGCACGAGAAGGGCGAAGTCTTCCTGCCGCAGCGCCGTGAGAATCCACCGCTGCGGCACGGGGAACGCCGCGATGGCCTGCCGGGCATCCATCGGCTCGATGCCGGCCACGGTGTACCGCCGACGATGGTGCACGAGCACACAGCCCCCGGCCGCCACGACATTGCGGAACCAGTTCACGTCGGGCCCGTAGGTCAGCGCGATGACGAAGCCGCCCGCGGTCGGCTGCACGATGATCGGCGTCTCGAAGGTTCGCCCGCTGCGCCGCCCCACGTGCTGCACGATCGTGAACGGCCCACGCGACGAGCGGGCGATGCGCAGGGTGAGGCGATTGAGCGTGCGCTTGATCAGCGCGAGCCACGCGCTCCGGATGCCCGACCGAACCGTCATCGCACGACCTCGTCAGGGCACGAAGGTCGCGGCCGGTTGCCCGGGGATGTCGGGCGCAGGACCGGTGACGATCGCCGGCGAACCGGGAACCATGTGCGCGACCGCCATCGTGAGCGGAACGAGTACCACGGCGAGGATCGCGATCGTGACGACGATGAAGATCGCATTCTTGATCGCTCGCATCTGCCACCTCCCCGTTGGCCTGAGAATAGCCGCAATGACTCTGCAACGGAAGCCGACGGGGGTGGGGGGCGCCTGCGGCGCACCGGGGCAGCCGCATGGCAGTTGCGCCGAACGCAAGACGTGTGCGTGCCGGGTGCGAGAGACTGGATGACGTGACCGACGCACCCACCACCACCACGCCCGCCTTCGACCCGGCCACGCGGCTGCACGACCCGGCGTGGCGCGGGTTCGCCTCCGACAACTATGCGGGCGTGCATCCAGAGGTCGTGGCGGCCATCGCCGCCGCCAACGAGGGCCACCAGGTCGCGTACGGCGAAGACCTCTACACCGCCCGCCTGCAGCAGGTCGTGAAGCGGCACTTCGGCGAGCAGGCCGAGGCGTTCCCGGTCTTCAACGGCACGGGCGCGAACGTGCTCAGCCTGCAGTCGATGCTGCCGCGCTGGGGTGCAGTCGTGTGCACGGCCACCGCGCACATCCACACCGACGAGAACGCCGCACCCGAGCGCGTGGGCGGCCTCAAGCTGCTCACCGTCGAGACGCCCGACGGCAAGCTCACGCCCGACCTCATCGACCGCGAGGCGTGGGGCTGGGGCGACGAGCACCGCGCCCAGCCGCTGGCCGTATCGATCACCCAGACCACCGAGCTCGGCACCTGCTACACGCCCGACGAGGTGCGCGCCATCGCCGACCACGTGCACGCCCACGGCATGACGCTGCACATGGACGGCGCACGCATCTCGAACGCCGCCGCCACACTGGGCGTTCCGCTGGCCGCGTTCACCACCGATGCGGGCGTCGATGTGCTGTCGTACGGCGGAACCAAGAACGGCCTGCTCTACGGCGAGGCGGTCGTGGTGCTGAATCCGCAGACCTCCGAGGGCCTCAGCTACCTGCGCAAGCTCGACATGCAACTCACCTCGAAGATGCGCTTCGTATCGGCCCAGCTCATCGCGCTGCTCGACGGCGACCTGTGGCTCGAGTCGGCGACGCACTCGAACGCGATGGCGCAGCGCCTGCGCGCCGCAGTCGAACGGATGCCCGGGGTCACCATCACGCGGCCGACCCAGTCGAACGCGGTGTTCGCCATCGTGCCGCCCGGGGTGGCCGACGCGCTCCGTGAGGTCTTCCGCTTCTACGACTGGAACCCTGCCACCGGCGAAGTGCGGTGGATGTGCGCGTTCGACACCACGGAGGCTGACGTCGATGCGTTCGCAGCCGCCCTGGCGGGCCTGCTGCCGGCCTGATCGAAGAACATGCGCATGTATGGAATAACCCGGCGGTAGTTTGGTTTAAGCAATCAGAGGCAACGGCGCCTGATCGACACCCACCGAGAAGGAGCCAGCCATGACGCTCACCGACACCACCCCCAGCTCTCCCGCGGCCACCGCGCCCCGCGCCGCGTTCGACCGCCCCGCCGAGACCAGCGTTCCGATTCTCGACGTGCTCACCGAGCGCTGGAGCCCCCGTTCGTTCGAGCCCGACAGCGAGATCGACGAGGCCGTGCTGACCGCCGCCCTCGAGGCCGCCCGCTGGTCGCCGTCGGCCGGCAACTCCCAGCCGTGGAAGTTCATCGTCGGCCGCCGCGGCACCGCCACGTTCGACCTGATCAACGCCAACCTGATGGGCTTCAACCAGGCCTGGACCCCGAACGCCAGCGTGCTGATCGTCGCCGTCGCCGAGGTCATCGACGCCGACGGCACGCCCCGCCGCTGGGCGCACTACGACCTCGGCCAGGCCATGGCGCACCTCTCTGTTCAGGCGCACGCCGACGGTCTGCACGTGCACCAGATGGGCGGCATCGACGTCGCGGGCCTCGTCGAGACCTTCGGTCTCGACGAGCGCTGGGAGCCCGTCACCGTCACCGCCCTCGGCACGGTCGCTGCGGCCGACAACCTGCCCGACGAGAAGTCGCGCGAGCGCGAGGTCGCCCCGCGCAGCCGCAAGCCCCTGGCCGACATCGTCGTCGTCAACGACTGACCCGACCCGCACCTCGGGTTTCGATACGCGCGCAACCCCGGTTTCGATACGCGCTACGCGCTACTCAACCAGCACCTACGCCGGTTGAGTAGCGGCGCAGCCGCGTATCGAAACCCACCCGCACGCAACCCCGGTTTCGATACGCGCTACGCGCTACTCAACCAGCGGCGGGGAACGTTACCGTGCGTGACGCCTGCGGCAGCGACACGGGAGGCGAGCCGGTACCGTCGAAACGGTGACCGCCGAACCCGTGACCGCCGACTCCGCGACCCCCGTACCCGTGACTGCCGAATCCGCCCACTTCGCCACCATCGAGAACCTGCTCACCGAGAACCGGCTGTACCCGCCGAGCGCTGGGTTCAGCGCCCAGGCGAACGTCGACGCGGGCGAGTACGAGCGGGCATCCGCCGACCCCGTCGCGTACTGGGAGCAGCAGGCCCGGCGCCTCGACTGGCAGACGCCATGGCGCACGGCCCACACGTGGAAGCCGGCGCTGGCGCGCGCGGATGCCCCCGAGCTCGACGTGCCCGAGGCGCAGTGGTTCGTGGGCGGCCGGCTCAACGTCGCGGTGAACTGCGTCGACCGGCACGTCGACGCGGGGCTCGGCGACCGCGTCGCCATCAACTTCGAGGGAGAACCGGGCGACCGCGAGCAGATCACCTACGCCGAACTGCAGCGTCGCGTGGCGAAGGCCGCGAACGCCCTCACCGCCCTGGGCGTCGTGGCCGGCGATCGGGTGGTGGTGTACCTGCCCGTCATCCCCGAGACCATCGTCGTGACGCTGGCGATCGCGCGCATCGGGGCGATCCACTCGCTCGTGTTCGGCGGGTTCTCGGCCGAGGCCCTGAAGTTCCGGGTCGAAGACACGGGAGCGAAGCTGCTCGTCACGAGCGACGGGCAGTACCGCCGCGGCACGGCCGTACCCGTCAAGGCGAACGCCGACGAGGCGGTGGCCGGCCCCGAGGGCGGGGTCAACACGATCGAGCATGTGCTGGTCATCCGGCGCACCGGTGACCTGACGCCCGACATTCCGTGGCGGGAGGGCCGCGACATGTGGTGGCACGACGTGGTCGACAGTGCGCCCGACACGCACGAGCCCGAGTTCTTCGACTCCGAGCATCCGCTGTTCATCATCTATACGAGCGGCACCACCGGCAAGCCCAAGGGCCTCGTGCACACCAGCGGAGGCTACCTCACGCAGGCCAGCTGGAGCCACTGGGCCGCCTTCGACGCCAAGCCCGACGACGTGTACTGGTGCACGGCCGACCTCGCCTGGGTCACGGCGCACACCTATGTTCTCTACGGTCCGTTCTCGAACGCGGCCACGAGCGTCATCTACGAGGGCACGCCGAACACCCCGCACACCGGGCGGCACTTCGAGATCATCGAGCGCTACGGCGTGACCACCTACTACACGGCGCCGACGCTCATCCGTACGTTCATGACGTGGTTCGCCGACGGCCGCCTGCCGTCGTTCGACCTCTCGAGCATCCGGCTGCTGGGCACGGTGGGCGAGGCGATCAACCCCGAGGCGTGGGTGTGGTTCCACGAGAACGTCGGCGGGGGCCGCGCCCCCATCGTCGACACGTGGTGGCAGTCGGAGACCGGCTCGGCGATCATCGCGCCGCTGCCGGGCGTCACGGTGTTGAAGCCCGGTTCGGCGACCATCCCGCTGCCCGGTCTCACGGCGCTCATCGTCGACGAGGCGGGCGACACCGTGCCGCACGGCGAGGGCGGCTACCTCGTGCTCGACGGAACCTGGCCCTCGATGGCCCGCACCGTGTGGGGCAACCCCGAGCGGTACCGCGACTCGTACTTCGCCCGCTACGCCGACCGCGGCTACTTTTTCGCCGGCGACGGTGCCAAGTACGACGACGACGGCTACATCTGGCTGCTCGGCCGCGTCGACGACGTCATCAACGTGTCGGGCCACCGCCTCTCGACCATCGAGATCGAGTCGGCCCTCGTGTCGCACCCGGCCGTGGGCGAGGCCGGTGTCGTGGGCGTCAGCGACCCGACGACGGGCGAGGCGATCGCCGCGTTCGTGATCCCCTCGGCCGGGGTGTCGGCTCGGGATGCCGCCGACCCCGCCTTCTGGGCGGCCCTGTCGGTGACCCTCGCCGACGCTCTGCGGTCGCACGTGGCGCACCAGATCGGGCCGATCGCCAAGCCGCGCGACCTGGTGGCGGTGCCCGACCTGCCGAAGACCCGCTCGGGAAAGATCATGCGCCGCCTGCTGGCCGACCTCGTCGACGCCCGCCCCTTGGGCGACACGACCTCCCTGCAAGACGAGACCGTGCCGGCCCGTATCGCGGCCATTCTGGCCACCCGCCACTAACCCCGCCGCCGCCGCCGGTTGAGTAGGCCCGCAGGGCCGTATCGAAACCACGGTGCCGTCGGGGGGGTTTCGATACGCGCTCCGCGCTACTCAACCAGCGGGCGGGCGGGGGGCGGCGGCCGCCGGTTGAGTAGGCCCGCAGGGCCGTATCGAAACCACGGTG
>NZ_JAZHPE010000007.1:0-20055 GCF_036553535.1 Subtercola sp. YIM 133946 | reverse complement strand
AACCACCGCGGCTGCGCCGCTGCTCAACCGCCGCGGCTGCGCCGGTTGAGTAGCCGCGCGCAGCGGGGCGTATCGAAACCCAACCCCCCACCCCCACCCACCCCCCGACCATCCATCCGTTCTCGACAGGAAGGTAGAGCCATGGCGACACTGACCGCCGGCAAACCGCCACGCGTGAAGAAACCGCGCTACGAAGAAGAGTCGTTGCTGCCCAACAGCGGCAAGGGCAAGGCGGGGTTCTGGCTCTACCTGATTCCCGGGTTCATTCTGCTGACGGCCATCGTGATCGTGCCGCTCGTGTGGAACGTCTACCTCAGCTTCACCTCGTACCGCGGCATTAAGCCGCCCAAGTGGATCGGCCTCGACAACTGGGTCGAGCTGATGGGCGACGCCAAGTTCTGGACCAGCTTCGGCAACAGCATCGCGATGATCGTCGCCATGGTGATTCTGCCCACGCTCATCGGCCTGGTGCTTGCCGCGATGCTCTTCGACCTCATCGGCAAGAAGTTCGGCGGACGGCTGGCCAGCTTTCTGCGGGCCACCTACTACCTGCCGCAGATTCTGCCGGTGGCCATCGCCGCGG
Source organism: Subtercola sp. YIM 133946 (assembly GCF_036553535.1). Classification (NCBI taxonomy): domain Bacteria; kingdom Bacillati; phylum Actinomycetota; class Actinomycetes; order Micrococcales; family Microbacteriaceae; genus Subtercola; species Subtercola sp. YIM 133946. The sequence goes on along the minus strand of NZ_JAZHPE010000007.1, from coordinate 19,472 downwards.
TGGTGATCGGCTGGATTCTGCGGCCCGACAACGGCGCGCTCAACGACATGCTCACGAACGTGGGTCTTGGCGGCCTCGCCCACAACTGGCTGGGCAGCCCCGACACGGCCCTGCTCAGCATCATGGCGGTGATGGTGTGGGTGCAGATCGGCTACCCCGTGGTCATCTTCATGGCTGCGCTGCAGCGGGTCGATCCCGAACTCTACGAGGCAGCAGAGCTCGACGGTGCCAACTGGTTCCAGCGGTTCCGCTCGATCACCGTCACGATCATCCGGCCCGAGATCTTCGTGGTCACCCTGACGAGCACCATCGCGGCGCTGAAGGTGTTCGGGCCGATCTACACGCTGACCCGCGGCGGCCCCGGTACCGCGACCATCGTGCCGAGTTACTACTCGTACAGCGAATTCTTCCAGAGCCAGCAGGTGGGGTACGGGGCGACGATCGCCACCGCCCTCACGATCGTCATCATCGTCGTGGCTGTGTTCTTCATCAAGGCCCAGAACCGGGCAGAGCGAGCGGAGAGTGGGCGCTGATGGCAACCATCACCAATGACCGCCGGTACAGCGGACGCGGCCCGGCCGCCCCCGTCGACGCCGGAGCGAACGTGGTCAAGTTCGTGCCGCGCAAGCAGAAGCGCCGCCGCAAGGCGAGCGACTGGCTGCTGCTGGCGGGCGCCATCGTCGTCGGCATTCTGATCGCGGTGCCGTTCTACCTGATCATCATCAACTCATTCAAGTCGCCGGCTGACTACGCCTCGGGCGGCCCGCTGCAGTGGCCGACCACGCTCAACTTCGACGGCATCGTGAACTTCTGGAACCGGGTGAACTTTCCGCAGAAGCTGTGGAACTCGTTCTTCATCTCGGCCCTCGTCGCCATCTTCGCGGTGGTCATCTCGGTGCTGAACGCCTACGCCATCGGTATCGGGCGCGTTCGCGGCCGCACCTGGATCGTGGTGCTCTTTCTGCTGGCCAACGTGCTGCCGCAGGAGGCCCTGCTCTACCCGCTCTACTTCATGTTCAAGCAGGTGGGACTGTACGACAACGTGTGGAGTGTGATCATCATCTTCACGGTCATCCAGAGCGCATTCGGCACCTACCTGCTGTCGAGCGTGTACGGCACCTTCCCGAAGGAGGTGCTCGAGGCGGCCTCGCTCGACGGTGCCAGCCGATGGACCATCCTGTGGCGGGTGATCGTGCCGATCAGCCGGCCCACCCTCGCGGTCATCCTGATCTTCTTCTTCATCTGGACCTGGAACGAATTCCTGATTCCGCTGACCTTCCTGGTCAGCAACGCGAACCAGACCGTGCCCGTCGCGATCGCCGTGCTGCAGGGCGACCGGCTGATGGATGTCACGACCACGAGTGCCTCGGCACTGCTCGGTCTGATTCCGACCCTGGTCTTCTTCCTCATCTTCCAGCGCACCCTGACCCGCGGCATCACGGCCGGGGCCGTGAAGTAGGCCCACGCTGGTTGAGTAGCCGCGAAGCGGCGTATCGAAACCCCGCTGGTTGAGTAGCCGCGAAGCGGCGTATCGAAACCCCGCCGGTTGAGTAGCCGCGAACGGCGTATCGAAACCCTCCCGTTTTTTCCATCCAAAGGATCTCCATGAAGTTCACCGACGGTTTCTGGCAGATGCGGCCAGGCGTCACCGCCCTGTACGCCCAAGAGGCCTACGACCTCGACCAGCACGAGAACAGCCTCGTGGTCTCGGCGCCGACCAAGGTCATCCAGAGCCGGGGCGACACGCTCAACCGGCCGATGCTGACCGTCACCCTGAGTTCGCCGCTGCCCGACATCGTGGGCGTCAGGGTCGAGCACTTCCAGGGCGGCCTGCCCCAGTTCGGGTTCGACCTCGTGGGTGCCGAATCGGGTCACGGCGATGTGCAGGTTCAGGATGACCGCGCCACCCTCACCTCGGGTTCGCTCACCGCGACCGTGACCAAGGAAGCGCCGTTCTCGCTCGAATTCACGGGCGGCGGCCGGGTGCTCACCACGAGCGGAGCCAAGTCGCTCGCCACCATGCAGCTCGCCCCCGGCGCCCAGGTCTCGAGTGGAGTCGTGGGCAACGCGCGGGCGGAGCTGGCCGGCCACGCGGGCGGTGCATACGGGCCCGGCTCGCCCGGGCATCCGCACACCTATACGCTCGCCCAGCTCTCACTCGGCGTCGGCGAACTCGTCTACGGGCTCGGCGAACGCTTCGGCCCGGTCGTCAAGAACGGCCAGGTGGTCGACATCTGGAACGCCGACGGCGGCACATCGAGCGAGCAGGCGTACAAGAATGTTCCGTTCTACCTGACGAACCGCGGCTACGGCGTGCTGGTGAACCACCCCGGGCACGTGTCGTACGAGATCGGCTCGGAGGCCGTCGAGCGCGTGCAGTTCTCGGTGCCGGGCGAGACGCTCGAGTACTTCCTGATCTACGGCGCCACGCCCAAAGAGATTCTCGAACGCTACACCGCGCTCACCGGCCGCCCCGCACACGTGCCCGCCTGGTCGTACGGGCTCTGGCTGACCACCTCGTTCACCACCAGCTACGACGAAGAGACCGTCACCGGGTTCATCGACGCGATGGCCGAACGCGACCTGCCGCTCAGCGTCTTTCACTTCGACTGCTTCTGGATGCGCGAGTTCAACTGGAGCGACTTCGAGTGGGACAAGCGGGTCTTCCCCGACCCCGAGGCCATGCTGGCGCGGCTGCACGACAAGAACCTGCACGTCTGCGTGTGGATCAATCCGTACATCGCCCAGCGCTCGCAGCTCTTCGCCGAGGGCCGCGAGCTCGGCTACCTCGTGAAGCGCCCCGACGGCAGCGTGTGGCAGTGGGATCTCTGGCAGGCCGGCATGGCGCTCGTCGACTTCACCAACCCCGACGCCACGGCCTGGTACAAGTCGAAGCTGCGCGTGCTGCTCGACCAGGGTGTCGACGCGTTCAAGACCGACTTCGGCGAGCGCATCCCGACCGACGTCGACTACTTCGACGGCTCCTCGCCCGAGCGTATGCACAACTACTACACGCACCTCTACAACCAGGCCGTGTTCGAGGTGCTCGAAGAGGCGCGCGGCACCGGTGACGCGGTGCTCTTCGCGCGCTCGGCGACCGCCGGTGGCCAGCAGCTGCCGGTGCACTGGGGCGGAGACTCGACGTCGACCTATGACTCGATGGCCGAGACTCTGCGCGGCGGGCTCTCGCTCGCGTTCAGCGGCTTCGGCTTCTGGAGCCACGACATCGGCGGTTTCGAGGGCACGCCCGACGCGGGCGTCTTCAAACGCTGGACGGCCTTCGGCCTGCTCTCGTCGCACAGCCGCTTCCACGGGTCGGACTCGTACCGGGTGCCGTGGGTGTTCGACGACGAGGCCGTCGACGTCACCCGCGTGTTCACGAAGCTGAAGCTCTCGCTCATGCCGTACCTCTACGGCGCGGGCCTCGACGCCTCGGCGACGGGTGTGCCCGTGCTGCGGCCCGTGCAGCTCGAGTTTCCGGATGACCGGGCCGCCGCCCATCTCGACGCGCAGTACCTGCTGGGTTCCGATCTACTGGTCGCGCCCGTGTTCGACGCCGACGGTTGCGTGTCGTTCTACCTGCCCGCAGGCGTCTGGACCAACTATTTCACCGGCGAGACGGTCACGGGCGGAGGGTGGCGCACCGAGCAGCACGGCTTCCTCACGCTGCCCCTCTACGTGCGCCAGGGCGCGGTTCTGCCGGTCGGAGCGCGGTCAGACCGGCCCGACTACGACTACCTCGACGGGCTCACGCTGGCGATCTACCCGGGTGCGGCATCCGGTGCCGAGGCGACTCGAACGGTGACGGTCACGAACCCCGACGGTCGTTCTGCACAGTTCACCGTCGAGCGTGGTTCTGCACAGATCAGGGTGACCTCCTCGGTTCCCGACGGCTGGAGCATTAGGGTCGTAGAGCAAGACGAGACAATCTCGGCATCAAACGGAGAGGCAGTTTTCGCACTGTGACTGACAGCACCACGACCACCGCAGCCACTGAGGGCGCACCCGACTACCGCGACGGCGGCCTCGTCTTCCCGGCCGACTTCACCTTCGGCTCGGCCACCGCGTCGTACCAGATCGAGGGGGCAGTGCACGAAGACGGCCGCGGCCCGTCTATCTGGGACACGTTCAGTCACACCCCCGGCCGGGTGTTCAACGGTGACACGGGTGATGTGGCCGACGACCACTACCACCGCCTCGACGAAGACCTCGACATCATGAAGGCGCTGAACCTGCACGCCTACCGGTTCTCGATCGCGTGGCCACGCATCCAGCCCACCGGGCGGGGGCCCGCGAACCAGGCCGGGCTCGACTTCTACTCCCGCCTCATCGACGGCCTGATCGCACGCGGCATCAGGCCCGTCGCCACGCTGTACCACTGGGACCTGCCGCAGGCGCTCGAAGACGAGGGGGGCTGGGCGGCACGCTCGACCGCCGAGGCGTTCGGCGAGTACGCGCGCATCGTGGGGGAGGCGTTCGGCGACCGCATCCACACTTGGACCACACTGAACGAGCCATGGTGCTCGGCCTACCTCGGCTACGGCTCGGGCGCCCACGCCCCCGGGCTCACCGACCCGCTGAAGGCGCTGCGGGCCGTGCACCACCTGAACCTCGCCCACGGGCTCGCCATCGAGGCGCTGCGCGGGGTCGTGACCAACGACCCGCAGTACTCGGTGACGCTCAACCTGCACGTCATCAGGGGCGAGGGCGACGACTCGGCCGATGCCGTTCGGCAGATCGATGCGCTCGGCAACCGGGCGTTCACCGGGCCGATGCTGAGGGGCGCCTACCCGGCAGACCTGCTCGCCGACACGGCCTCGATCACCGACTGGGGGTTCGTGCTCGAGGGCGACCTCGAGATCATCCACCAACCCCTCGACGTGCTCGGGGTCAACTACTACTCGACCAACCTGGTTCGGGTGTGGGATGGGGTGAGCCCGAAGCAGAACGCCGACGGTCACAAAGACGTCGGCGGCTCGCCGTGGCCCGGCGCCGACCGCGTCGAGTTCCTCCAGCAGCCCGGCCCGTACACCGAGATGGGCTGGAACATCGAGCCCGCGGGCCTCGAAGACCTGCTGCTGTCGCTGCGCGACGAGTTTCCGAACCAGCCGCTGATGATCACCGAGAACGGCGCCGCCTTCGACGACTCGGTTCACCTCGAGCTCGCCGCGACCGACGCTGCGGCCGGGGTCGTCGCTGTGCACGATGCTGCGCCCGGGGTCGTCGCCGTGCACGACGCTGCGTCCGAGGTCGTCGCCGTGCACGACGCCGATCGCGTCGACTACCTGCGCCGCCACATCACGGCCGCCCACCGGGCGCTCGAGCAGGGCGTCGACCTGCGCGGCTACTTCGTGTGGTCGCTGATGGACAACTTCGAGTGGGGCTACGGCTACTCCAAGCGCTTCGGCATCGTGCGAGTGGACTACGACACCCTCGTGCGCGTGCCGAAAGACAGTGCGCACTGGTACGCAGAGCTGGCCTCGTCGAACCGGCTGCCCGACTGACGTGCGATCACACGAATCACACGAATCGACAGGAAATAACATTCGTAACTCTTTTTGGGTCAAATACGACGCATCTCCCGTAAAATCGCGGCGTGGCGTTTCTGAATGATCTGGCGCGACGCGGACGACGCGTCGTGCGGGCGGTTCCTCGCAGTGTTCCGCTGGTGGCGGCCTTCGTCGTGGCCGCCGGCGGCACCGCCGCGCTCTGCGGCGTCGCACTCGAACGCACGGCCCCGCACGAAACGTCGGCGCCTGCGGCGATCGGGTATCTGTACACCCCGACCCCCACGCCGACGCCGACACCCACAGCGGCTCCGGTGATTCCCATCACCCCGGTGGTCGCGCCGACCCCGACCCCGTCTCCCAGCGAAGCCACCGGTTCCACCGACACGGCTGACTCGGGTGATTCCGGCGGGTCCTACGACTCCGGCGACTCGTCGGATTCGGGTTCGTCGGATTCGGGTTCGTCGGATTCGGGTTCGTCTGGCGCCAGTGGTTCCGGCAGTTCCGACTCGGGTTCGTCAGACGCGGGCACGGGCGGCGACGCTCCGGCTCCCGTCGACCCCGCCCCGCCGGCAACCGACCCCGCCCCGCCCGCCACCGACCCGGCCCCGCCTGCGACCGACCCCGTTCCGCCGGTCACCGACCCGAGTCCGCCGGTGACCTTCCCGACTCCTCCCGAGGCCAACCCCGGCGACCCCGACCCTGCCCCCTCTGACGATCCGGCACCGTCGACGGCCGAGGCCGCACCGCCGCAGCCTTCATCCTGAGCGTCGTTCCGCGGTGTTCACCTGACTCACCCCCGAGGTGTTCTAGGGTGAGCACATGAGTCAAACGATCGGCACCCTCGTCATTCTCGGCGCGAGTGGAGACCTCTCCGCGCGCCTGCTTCTGCCCGGACTGGCGCAGCTGCTCACCTCTGAGCCGGAGCGCACACTGACGCTCATCGGCGCCGGCAGCGAAGCGTGGGACGACGCGAGGTGGCACGAGGTCATCACCTCCTCGTTCGCCGAGGTGAACGCGTCGGGCGACACCGTCGCGGCTATCCTGAAGGGCTCGCACTACTATCAGGCCGACGTGACCAAGCCCGCCGACCTGCAGAAGATCCTCGACGCCGCCGACGGCGTACCGGCGATCTACTTCGCCCTGCCACCGGCCGTCGCGGCCGCGGCCTGTGCCGCCCTGCAAGACGTCACGCGCCCCGACGGCCTGACGCTGGCCCTCGAGAAACCGTTCGGCACCGACGAGCAGAGCGCAATCGACCTCAATGCCCTACTGCTGAAGCTCGTGCCCGAAGAGCAGATTCACCGCGTCGACCACTTTCTCGGCCGTTCCACAGTGCTCAACCTGCTCGGCCTGCGCTTCGCCAACCGCATCTTCGAGCCGGTGTGGAACGCCGAGCACATCGAGAAGATTGAGATCATCTACGACGAGCAGCTCGCCCTCGAGGGTCGCGCTCGCTACTACGACACCGCGGGGGCGCTGGTCGACATGATCCAGAGCCACCTGCTGCAGGTCATGGCCGTCGTGGCGATGGAGCCGCCGTCGACGCTGCGCTCGCACGACCTCCGCGACGCGAAGCAGCTGGTGCTGCGGGCCACCCGGGTGTGGCAGGGCGACCCCATCGCCGGCAGCCGCCGGGCTCGGTACACGGCCGGCGAGGTGCAGGGGCGGCAGTTGCCGTCGTACGTCGACGAGCCCGGGGTCGACCCGAAGCGCGAGACCGAGACGCTCGCCGAGGTGACGTTCGAGGTCAACACCTGGCGCTGGGCGGGCATCCCGTTCACCCTGCGTTCGGGCAAGGCCCTCGCTGAGCGGCGGCGCGAGATCGTCATCACGTTCCGCCCGGCCCGGCAGCTGCCGGTGGGTCTCAAGGGCCACAACGACCCCACCGTGCTGCGCGTCTTCCTGGCTCCTGACGAGATGTCGCTCGAGATCAACATCAACGGCCCGGGCGACCCCTACGAGCTCGAGCGCATCAGCCTCGACGCCCACTTCGGCGACGGGCAGCTGCTGGCGTACCGGGAAGTGCTGGCGGGCATCCTCGACGGCGACTCGTCGCTGTCGGTGCGCGGCGACTCGGCAGTGGAGGGGTGGCGCATCGTCGCACCGATCGTCAAGGCGTGGCACGACGACGAGGTGCCGATCGACAACTACCGCGCCGGCAGCGAGGGCCCGACCCTCTGGCCGCGTATCTGAGAGCGCACCCGCCCGCGTCTGTGAGCCTCTACCGGTGAGCTTGCGTCTGCGTGCCCGCGCCCCCGGCCCAGCGAGCGCGTCTACTGGCTCGCGCTCAGTTCGCGACGCTGAGCTTCGATTCGGCCGCGCGTTCGAGTTCGGCGTCGGCCAGCTCGGCCACAGCCGCGGTCGCGGCGTCGAGACGCACCGGCTGCTCGGCCGCGAGGGGCGCCACCGGGCGCAGCTCTGTCACGGCGTCGGCGAGCTGCTGGGGCACCGGCACGGCGTCGACCGGCGCGAGCGAGACGACCGGTACCGAACTCTGCACGACGACGGCTTTGTGCTCGATGAGGTTCGTCACGATGTTGTGCGCCACCGACGAGGCGAGGATGGTGTGGAAGATGTCGTCGTTGTCGCTGGCGGCCCGCCGGGTGATGGCGTACGAGCCGAGCGGCCCGAAGTTGCTCAACAGCGTCTGGTTCACCAGGTCGTAGAGCGCCTCTGCGCTCATGACCTTCTCACGCTCTGCTTTGGCCTTGCGCCGCCAACCCATCATGCCCTGCACCTCTTCACGAGTGTCACGTACGTACAGTGTGAGGCAGCACCTCCGTCGAGGTGCGCCCGCCACGCCGTCAGCGGTGCGGCGAAGAGTGGAGTTGCGGGGCCGGTAGCCCGTCGACGGGCCCTGGGGCGGGGTCGATCAGGAGTCTTCGAGCTCCCGAGCGTCACGGTCATCCTGCAGCACGCTGCCCACAGCGAGGGCGATCGACAGCCCCCAGCTCAGCCACATGAGAAGCAGCCGCCAGTCACGGGGGCCCTTTCGGGTGGTCTGGATGACCGCGAACCCGCTCGCGACGGCACCGATGATGCTCGAGTTGAAGATGAATTTGCGCATGAGGCCACTTTCTCTAATGACACAACGTTAGGGCACCCGGCAGCGCGTGAAAAAGGGCTGCCGTGATCGGCGGTTATGAGGCAGACTGTGCCGCTCGTTTCTGCGCCTTGCCCGCCTTCTTGTCGGCCTTCTTCTGCTTGCGTTTCTTCAGCGGCTCGGCGGTCTTCTCCCACGCCGTCATGCGGCCGAAGGCCAGCGTCTCGGTCAGCAGCGCCAGCCGTTCGTCTTCGGTCTTCGCCTTGCGGGTGTTCACTTCGGCAACGACGCTGCCCGACCAGTTCGTCGACGCGAGGTAGTCGAGAACCTCGTGCACCGGCTGGCCGCCGTAGCCGGGCAGCAGGTGTTCGTCGAACACCCGGCCCTCATCGAGCGATCCCGACCCGTCGCAGAGGTGGATGTGCCGCAGCCGCGCACCGAGCGCCTGCGCCATCTCGAGCGAGTCGCGGCCCGACAGCGCAGCGTGCGAGAAGTCGAGCGTGACCGCGTCGCAGTCCATGGGCAACGGATCCCAGCCGGGGGAGTAGGCCTTCAGACTCGTGCCCTTCACCTTCCAGGGAAACATGTTCTCGACCGCGATCTCGACCCCGTGGTTCTCGCTGGTCTCGCGCACGATGCGCAGAAAGTTCTCGGCGTACTCCGACTGCCAGCGAAAGGGTGGATGCACCACCACCGCCGTGGCACCGACGGCCTGCGCGAGCTCGGCCGACTTCTCCAGCTTCACCTGCGGGTCTCTGCCCCACACGAAGTGCGTGAGCAGCAGAACGGGCGCATGGATCGACAGGATCGGTATCTCGTACTTCGCCGAGAGCGCCAGCAGTGTCTCGGCCGTCTGGGTCACCTCGTCGCGGGTGACCATCACCTCGACACCGTCGTACCCGGCGAGCTTCGCGTAGCGAAAACCTTCCTCGACCCCCAGCGGATAGACGCACGACGTACTCATCCCTACGCGTATCATCTTCGTGAGCCTAGTGCGGTTGGCTGAACACCGCGTAGACAGCGCATGACCATGACGACGAACGACGAAGGGCGCATCATCTCTGCCTCATCCACGCCAGACGAAACGGGCGGAGACTACGATCTGGTCGTGGTGTCGAACCGGCTGCCGGTCGACAAAGTGGTGGCGGCAGACGGCTCGGAGTCGTGGCGCGGGTCGCCCGGCGGTCTGGTGACCGCACTCGAACCGGTGATGCGTGAGAGCGACGGGGCATGGGTCGGCTGGGCGGGCGTCGCGGGCGACCACTCCGAACCGTTCGAGCACGACGGCATCTCGATCGTGCCCGTGCCGCTCAGCGCCGAAGACGTCGAGCTCTACTACGAGGGCTTCTCGAACGACACTCTCTGGCCGCTGTACCACGACGTGATCGCCCCACCCACGTACCATCGCGACTGGTGGGACTCCTATGTCGAGGTGAACCAGCGCTTCGCCGACGCCGCAGCCGAGGTCGCCGCGTCCGGCGCCACCGTGTGGGTACAGGACTACCAACTGCAACTCGTGCCGAAGATGCTGCGCGAGATACGACCCGACCTCGTGATCGGGTTCTTCAACCATATTCCGTTTCCGGCATACGGCCTCTTCTCGCAGCTGCCTTGGCGCACCCAGATCATCGAGGGCCTGCTCGGTGCCGATGTGATCGGCTTCCAGCGGGTCGCGGATGCCGGCAACTTCAGCCGCGCCGTGCGCCGCCTGCTCGGCTACACCACGAAGGGCACCTCGATCGAAGTGCCCATCGAAGACGAGGCCGAGGTGCAGGGCAACCCGCTGCGCGCCAAGCTGTCGCGCCGAGGACACCAGGTTCGCACCGTGACCGCCCGCGCCTTCCCCATCTCGATCGACGCCGCCAGCTTCGAGGAACTCGCGCACCGACCCGAGATCCAGGCCCGCGCGCGTGAGATCAGGCACGAGCTGGGCGACCCCGAGATCGTGATGCTCGGCGTCGACCGGCTCGACTACACGAAGGGCATCGGCCACCGGCTGAAGGCCTACGGCGAGCTGCTCGCCGACGGCAAGATCAGCGTCGCCGACGCCAGCCTGGTGCAGGTGGCGAGCCCGAGCCGTGAGCGGGTGCAGACCTATATGAGCCTGCGTGACGAGATCGAGCTCACCGTCGGCCGCATCAACGGCGACTTCAGCACCATCAGCCACACCGCGATCAGCTACCTGCACCAGGGCCGGCCACGCGAGGAGATGGTCGCCCTCTACCTCGCCGCCGACGTGATGCTGGTGACCGCGCTGCGCGACGGCATGAACCTCGTCGCCAAGGAGTACGTCGCCACCCGCTTCGACAACGACGGAGTGCTCGTGCTGAGCGAGTTCGCCGGCGCGGCCGACGAGCTGAAGACCGCGCTGCTGGTCAACCCGCACGACATCGAGGGTCTCAAAGAGGCCATCATGCGGGCCATCCAGATGCCGCGGCACGAGCGCTCGCGCCGCATGCGCTCGCTGCGCAAGCGGGTCAAAGACTACGATGTCGCCCGATGGTCGAAGTCGTTCCTCGATGCCCTCGCCGACCAGACGATGGCCCAGAGTGCGTCAGACGCAGCCGACGCTGCGGCCCAGACCGACGAGGCCGTCGACCGTGCCGCCGAGAACGATTCGCGCGCGGTCGACACGGCTGAGAACGACGAACGCGCGGCTGCGGCCGCGCAACACGCGGAAGGTGGCGACGAGCAGCAGTGAGCGACACGCTTGCCCCCGGCACGGGCATCCATGAGTCAGACGACAGCGCGGCCCTGGTTGACAAGCTCACGCTGTTGAGCCGCGAGAGCAGGCTGCTCGTTGCGCTCGACTTCGACGGCACGCTGGCACCCGAAGTGGATGATCCGCTGCGCGCCCGCGCCCTGCCCGAGGCTCGCGCCGCCATCTTTCGCCTGCTCGCCCTGCCGAACACGCGCGTCGCGCTCATCTCGGGGCGCGCCATGAGCAGCCTCGAGCAGGTGGCGAACATGCCCGACGAGGTTCTGCTGGTGGGGTCGCACGGGGTGGAGTTCCGTCTCGACAGCCCCGACACCACTCTCGACCTCGACACGGTCGAACTCGAGCAGGTCGAAGCCCTCAGCGAGGTGCTCGAAGATGTCGCCGCCGGGCTCGACCAGGTGTGGGTCGAGACGAAACCGGCCGGTTTCGCGCTGCACACCCGGCTGGCCACCGACAAAGACAGCCGCGTGGCGCACATGCAGGCGCTCAGCGAGACGCAGGCCGAGATCGCCGGTCTGACGGTGCGCGAAGGCAAGAACGTGATCGAGTTCTCGGTGCGCAGCGCCACGAAGGGCGAGGCCCTGCTGCACCTGAAGGAGTACACGAAGGCGACGGCGGTGTTCTACGCGGGCGACGACGTCACCGACGAAGACGCTTTCGCGGTGTTGCGCCCGCGCGACTTCGGCCTGAAGAGCGGGCCCGGCAAGACGATCGCCGAGTTTCGGGTGGCCGACCCGCGCGAGGTCGCCGGAGTGCTGTCGCTGCTGGCCACGTTGCGCCGCTGACGGCCTCCCGCACGGGTGGGCCACGCGCTGACCGCCTCGCGCAGGGGTGCGCGCTACCCGCTCACCGCGCCCACACCCGCTGGCCGCGCCCACACCCGCTGACCGCCGCGCGCGGCGCCGCTCATCCGGCGATCTGCACCGCGTTCCGCCCGGCCGACTTGGCCTCGTAGAGGGCGCGATCTGCTTCCAGCACGAGGGTGTCGAGCGGCGAGAACTGCGGCGCAGCGGCCCCCTCGGTGGAGGCGGCACCGCCGGCAGCCGCCCGCCCCGCCGGCCCCGTGCCCCGCCGCTGCAGGGCGCCGCCGATGCTCACCGTGGTGGGCGGCTGCACCGCGAGCTCGGCGACGGCGGCCCGCACCCGTTCCGCCACGGCCGAGAGTTCGTCGCGGCCCTGGACGATGGTGAAGACAGAGAACTCGTCACCCCCGACCCGCACGCAGAGGTCGCTGTTGCGGGTGGCCTTGATCAGGGCATCCGCTATCACCTTGAGTACGTCGTCGCCGACGAGGTGCCCGTAGGTGTCGTTCACCATCTTGAAATGGTCGAGGTCGAGGGCGAGGCAGCCGAGGTGCTGGTTGGTGCGTTCGGCCAGCGCGCTCATCATGGGAACGTTGAGCTCCATGCTGCGGCGGTTCGCGAGCCCCGTCAGGGCATCGGCGAGCGACAGCGCGACGGCCTCGTCGCGGGCGGCCTGCAGCGACTGCCGAAGCACCAGCACGACCAGGATCGTGATGGTCATCAGCGCCACGAAGATGATGCCGGCGACGAGCGGAATCGACGACCGCAGCACGATCATCAGCACTCCGAGCACCGTGCAGGCGACGCTGAACGCGACGATCATGCGCTGGTGGAGGAAGGCCGACGCGGCGACCGCGATGCCGAGAAAGACGAAGGCAGAGAGGGTGCCGATGGCGGCAGGCTGGATGGTCAGGCCGATAAGCGTGGTCAGGGCCATCGTCGACGTGATCACCCCGATCGTGAACCGGCCCGTGGCGAGGCGGGTGTACCGGGCGATCACCCACACCGCGACGCCCGCGGCGACGCCCAGCAGCACCACGAACTGCACCCAGTCGGGGGTGAAGTCTGCGCTCAGCGCGAGTACCAGCAGAAAGGCCGCGCCGGGCAGAGAGACGAGTTGCAACGAGAGCGAACGCAGCTGCCTGGGCGTGCGATGCGCGAATGGTCTCATCAAATGCCGACTTCCCCTCGCGTGTGATGATACCGGAGAGCCGCGGGCAGGTCGCTAGCGCACCCTCCGGTCGTTCTAGACTCGTAACATGCCCGAAATAGACATGAAGCCGCGCTCGCGCGTCGTCACCGACGGAATCGAAGCCACCACGTCGCGCGGAATGCTGCGCGCGGTCGGCATGGGCGACGCCGACTGGGACAAGCCGCAGATCGGCATTGCGAGCTCATGGAACGAGATCACTCCCTGCAACCTCTCTCTCGATCGCCTCGCGCAGGCCTCGAAGGAGGGCGTGCACTCGGGTGGCGGCTACCCGCTGCAGTTCGGCACCATCTCGGTCTCTGACGGCATCTCGATGGGCCACGAGGGCATGCACTTCTCGCTCGTCTCGCGCGAGGTCATCGCCGACAGCGTTGAGACGGTCATGCAGGCCGAGCGCCTCGACGGCTCTGTGCTGCTCGCCGGCTGCGACAAGTCGCTGCCCGGCATGCTCATGGCGGCTGCGCGCCTCGACCTCGCCAGCGTATTCCTCTACGCAGGGTCGATCGCGCCGGGCTGGGTGAAGCTCAGCGACGGCACAGAGAAAGACATCACCATCATCGACTCGTTCGAGGCCGTCGGCGGCGTCAAGGCCGGCACCATGAGCGAGGCCGACGCGAAGCGCATCGAGTGCGCCTTCGCGCCCGGCGAGGGCGCGTGCGGCGGCATGTACACGGCCAACACCATGGCTTCGGTCGCCGAAGCGCTCGGAATGAGCCTGCCCGGCAGTGCATCCCCCGCCAGCGCCGACCGCCGCCGCGACTACTACGCGCACCGCTCGGGCGAGGCCGTGGTGAACATGCTGCGCCTCGGCATCACCACCCGCGACATTCTGACGAAAGACGCGTTCGAGAATGCGATCGCCGTCGCCATGGCACTGGGAGGTTCGACCAACGTCATCCTGCACCTCCTCGCCATCGCTTACGAGGCCGAGGTCGACCTCACCATCGACGACTTCAACCGCATCGGCGACCAGATTCCGCACCTCGCCGACATGAAGCCGTTCGGTCGGTACGTCATGAACGACCTCGACCGCCACGGCGGCCTGCCGGTGCTCATGAAGGCGCTGCTGGATGCCGGCCTGCTGCACGGCGACGCGCTCACCGTCACGGGCAAGACCCTGGCCGAGAACCTCGCCGCGCTCGACATCCCGGCGCTCGACGGCAAGGTACTGCGCACCATGGACAACCCCATCCACCCCACGGGCGGCCTCACGGTGCTCAAGGGCTCCTTGGCCCCCGAGGGCGGCGTCGTCAAGACGGCGGGCTTCGACGCCAGCGTGTTCGAGGGCCCCGCGAAGGTGTTCGAGCGCGAGCGCGCGGCAATGGATGCCCTGACCAACGGTGAGATCGAGCACGGCGACGTGGTGGTCATCCGCTACGAAGGCCCGAAGGGCGGCCCCGGCATGCGCGAGATGCTCGCCATCACGGCGGCCATCAAGGGCGCTGGGCTCGGCAAGGATGTACTACTATTGACCGACGGACGATTCTCAGGCGGCACAACCGGCCTGTGCATCGGCCACATAGCACCCGAAGCAGTCGACGCAGGTCCGATTGCCTTCGTGCGCGATGGTGATCTAATACGGGTCGATATCGCAGCTCGCTCGCTTGACCTACTTGTCGAACCAGCAGAGCTTGCAGCCCGCCGTGAAGGCTGGGCTCCGCTTCCTCCGCGCTATACCCGTGGCGTTCTGGCCAAATACTCCAAGCTCGTGCATTCAGCCGCTGAAGGCGCGATCACCGGGTAGCGGCCGCACCAGGTTGCCGTCGATGCGACCCTCTCGTTCCGCCCCATCGTTCGAGACGAATCACGGCAACACCTCGCTCGCGATTTTTTAGGATCCCTCTCTATGTCCACGGAATCACTTCCCGTGCCGTCGAACACCCGCACGCCCGCGCGGCCTGCGGCCTCGCCGCCACAGCCCGAACTGCTGAACGGTTCGGCGGCCATCCTCCGCTCGCTCGAACACCTCGGTGTGAAAGACGTCTTCGGCCTGCCCGGCGGCGCCATCATGCCCTTCTACGACGAGCTGATGAGCCAGTCGGCCATCCGCCACATACTGGTACGCCATGAACAGGGTGCCGGCCACGCCGCCGAGGGGTACGCCTCCTCGACCGGCAAGGTCGGTGTCGCCATCGCGACCTCCGGCCCCGGCGCGACGAACCTGGTCACCGCCATCGCCGACGCCTACATGGACTCGGTGCCGCTGCTCGCCATCACCGGCCAGGTGTTCTCGCACCTGATGGGCACCGACGCCTTCCAGGAGGTCGACATCTCGGGCATCACGATGCCCATCACCAAGCACTCCTTTCTCGTCACGCGCCCCGAAGACGTGCCGGCCACGATCGCCGCGGCGTACCACATCGCCTCCACCGGCCGCCCGGGCCCCGTGCTCGTCGACGTGACGAAGGATGCCCAGCAGAACTTCGCGCCGTTCATCTGGCCGCCGAAGGTCGACCTGCCGGGCTACCGCCCGGTGATCAAGGCGCACGGCAAGCAGATCCAGGCCGCAGCGGCCCTGCTCGCCGAGGCCAAGCGCCCGGTGTTCTACGTCGGCGGCGGCGTCATCCGCGCCGAGGCGTCTGCCGAGCTGCTGAAGCTCGTCGAACTCACCGGTGCGCCGGTGGTCACCACCCTGATGGCACGCGGCGCTTTTCCTGACTCGCACGAGCAGAACCTCGGCATGCCCGGCATGCACGGCACCGTTCCGGCCGTTCTGGCGCTGCAGGAGAGCGACCTGCTCATCTCGCTGGGCGCCCGGTTCGACGACCGCGTCACCGGCAAGGTCAGCGAGTTCGCGCCCGACGCGAAGATCGTGCACGTCGACATCGACCCGGCCGAGATCTCGAAGATCAGGGTGGCCGACGTTCCGATCGTGGGTGACGCCAGAGACGTCATCATCGACCTGACCGCCGCCTTCCGCGACATCATCGCGGCCGGTGCCGCGGCAGCCGCCGACGGTGTCGGCACGGTGCCCGACATCTCCGACTGGTGGGATCGCCTGCGCGAGCTGAAGACCCAGTACCCCCTCGGCTACGACGAGCCCGACGACGGCCTTCTCTCACCGCAGTACGTCATCGAGCGCATCGGCCAGATCACCGGCCCAGAGGGCATCTTCGCGGCAGGCGTGGGCCAGCACCAGATGTGGGCCGCCCAGTTCATCAAGTATGAGCGTCCCAACGCCTGGCTGAACTCCGGTGGCGCCGGCACGATGGGTTACGGCGTGCCTGCGGCCATGGGCGCCAAGGTCGCCAACCCCGACCGCACGGTGTGGGCGATCGACGGCGACGGCTGCTTCCAGATGACCAACCAGGAGCTCGCGACCTGCACGATCAACAAGATCCCGATCAAGGTCGCCATCATCAACAACTCATCGCTCGGCATGGTGCGGCAGTGGCAGACATTGTTCTACGACGGCCGGCACAGCTTCACCGACCTGAACACGGGCGACGGCACCGTCATGATTCCCGACTTCGTCAAAATGGCCGACGCATACGGTGCGCTGGGCATCCGGGTCACGAAGAAGGAAGACGTCGACGCCGCCATCAAACTCGCGATCGAGACGAATGACCGCCCGGTGGTCATCGACTTCATCGTGAGCCCGCACTCGATGGTGTGGCCGATGGTGCCGCAGGGCGTCGGCAACTCAGAGGTTCAGTATGCGCGCGAACACGCGCCCGAGTGGGAACAGGAGTAGACCATGAGCCACCACGTTCTCTCCCTGCTCGTCGAAGACAAACCGGGCCTCCTGACCCGCGTGGCGGGGCTGTTCGCTCGTCGCGGGTTCAACATCGAGTCGCTGGCCGTCGGTGCGAGCGAGATCGACGGTCTCTCGCGCATCACCGTCGTGGTCGACGTCGACGAGCTGCCGCTCGAACAGGTCACCAAGCAGCTGAACAAGCTGATCAACGTGATCAAGATCGTCGAACTCGACCAGACCCAGTCGGTGCAGCGCGAACACCTGCTCGTGAAGGTGAAGGTCGACAACTCGACGCGGTCGCACGTGCTCGAGGCGGTGAACCTGTTCCGCGCCCGTGTCGTCGATGTGTCGACCGACGCGCTCGTCATCGAGGTGACGGGCGACACCGGCAAGACCAACGCATTCCTGCGCGTGGTGGAGCCGTACGGCATCAAAGAGATCGCCCAGTCGGGGCTGCTCGCCATCGGGCGCGGCAGCAAGTCGATCACCGAGCGCGTGTACAAGAACTGACCACTCGCTGGTTGAGTAGGCTCGCGCAGCGAGACGTATCGAAACCAGCATCCGCACAGACCTGTTTCGATACGCGTGGCTCCGCCCCGCTACTCAACCAGCCAACACAAGGAGAAAGAAACATCGTGACTGAAATCTTCTACGACGCAGACGCCGATCTGTCGCTCATCCAGTCGAAAAAGGTGGCCGTCGTCGGCTACGGCTCGCAGGGCCACGCCCACGCGCTGAACCTGCGCGACTCGGGCGTCGAGGTCAAGGTCGCCCTCAAGGAGGGCTCGAAGTCGATCGTCAAGGCCGAAGAAGCCGGCTTCGAGGTCGTCTCGGTGGCCGACGCCACCGCGTGGGCCGACGTCATCGTCATCCTCGCGCCCGACCAGCACCAGCGCGGCATCTACGCCGCAGACATTGCTCCGAACCTCAAGCCGGGCTCGACGCTCGTCTTCGGGCACGGCTTCAACATCCGTTTCGGTTACATCCAGGCGCCCGAGGGCACCGACGTGGTTCTCGTCGCTCCGAAGGGCCCGGGTCACACGGTGCGCCGCGAGTTCGAGGCCGGCCGTGGCGTTCCCGTGATCGTGGCAGTCGAAGAGGATGCCTCGGGTCAGGCCTGGGCGCTCGCTTGGTCGTACGCCCGCGCCATCGGCGGCCTGCGTGCCGGCGGTATCAAGACCACCTTCACCGAAGAGACCGAGACCGACCTGTTCGGCGAGCAGGCCGTGCTCTGCGGCGGAACCTCGCAGCTGGTCATGTACGGCTTCGAGACGCTGGTCGAGGCCGGCTACCAGCCGCAGATCGCCTACTTCGAGGTGTTGCACGAGCTGAAGCTCATCGTCGACCTCATGTGGGAGGGCGGCATCGCCAAGCAGCGCTGGAGCGTCAGCGACACCGCCGAATACGGCGACTACGTGTCGGGCCCGCGCGTCATCGACCCGAGCGTCAAAGAGAACATGAAGGCCGTGCTGGCAGACATCCAGTCGGGTGCGTTCGCCACTCGTTTCATCAACGACCAGGATGCTGGAGCCCCCGAGTTCCTCGCTCTGCGCGAAAAGGGTGCCGCGCACCCCATCGAGGAGACCGGCCGCGAGCTGCGCGCCCTCTTCGCCTGGAAGCAGACCGACGCCGACTACACGGAAGGCAGCGCTGCGCGCTGACTTCCGTGCAGTCGGCGCAGCCGACGCTGTGCCTACGGCGTGCGCCGGCCCCTGGCCGGCGCACGCCGAGGGCAGCGCTGCGCGCTGACCCGCCCCTCCTTCCATCACACGGTGGATCACGAAAATCGCCCTGAGACTCCGGTCTTGGGGCGATTTTTGTGATCCGTGTGCGGGAGGGAGGGGAGGGGCGGCAGGGAGGGGCGGCAGGGAGGGTGAGCGAAGGGTCAGGGGTAGTGGGTGACGGTGGCGAGGATGCCGAGGCGGGTGAGCTCCGAGCCCACCGCCTGGTCGAGCTCGGTGAAGACGTCGGCCGACCGCGAGACGCCGATGACGCCGCCCATGGCGCCCGCGCCGCTGGTGCGGTTGAGCCGGGCCACGAGCTGGCCCTCCCACTCGAAGAACTGCATTGAGTACTCGAGGCGCTGATTGCTGCGCCCGGCGAAGGCTCCCAGCCACACGGTGGCGCCGACCGAGCCGCGGGTGACGCTCCAGCCGCCGGTGGGGGCCGTCGCCAGCTCGAAACCCTGCGAGCGCAGCGCGGCGGCCAGCGCGGCGCGGGCCGCATCGTGGTCGCCCGTGATGAAGTAGTCGACCGCCGTCATGCGCCCATCGTACCGACGTGCCGCCTATGGTCGCACGACGGCGGCCACAGCGGTGCACGGTACCCTGAAGGCATGAGACGCACCGCCGACGACGATGCCCTGAGCTGGGGTGATGAGAACGACCCCCACTACGTCGCGCCCGAGCTCGCCGACGACGTCGACGACGACGATCGCGACGACGACGATCTCGACGACGACGATCTCGACGACGACGATCTCGACGACGA
>NZ_JAZHPE010000006.1:0-7661 GCF_036553535.1 Subtercola sp. YIM 133946 | reverse complement strand
CGGCGGGGCGCGGCTGCGCCGTGCTACTCAATCGGCGGGGCGCGGCTGCGCCGTGCTACTCAATCGGCGGGGCGCGGCTGCGCCGTGCTACTCGGTCGGCGGGGTGCGGCTGTGCCGTGCTACCCAATCGGCGGGGTGCGGCTGTGCCGTGCTTACTCAGTCGGCGGGGTGCGGCCGCGCCGTGCTACTCAGTCGGCGGGGCGCGGCTGCGCCGTGCTATTCGGTCAGCGGGGGCGGGGCCTCAGGTAGAGGGCCGCCAGCGGGGGGAGGGTCAGCTCGACCGAGGCCGGACGGCCCGACCACGGCACCGACTCGGCCTGCACGGTTCCGAAGTTGCCCACGCCCGAACCGCCGTACTCGAGTGCATCGGTGTTGATGATCTCGTCCCACGCGCCGCCGAAGGGCAGCCCCACGCGGTAGGGGCCCACAGGGGCGCCGCTGAAGTTCATCAGCACCGCGATCGGGTTGCCCTCGGCATCCCACCGCAGGAACGACACGAGGTTCTTCTCGCTCGAGCCGCCGTCGATCCATTCGAAGCCGCCGGCCTCGTTGTCACGCAGCCAGAGCGCGGGGTTCTCGCGGTAGACGCGGTTCAAGCTCGACACGAGGTGCAGCAGCGAGCGGTGCACGGGCTGGTCGAGAATCCACCAGTCGAGGCCGCGCTCTTCGCTCCACTCGGAGGGCTGGCCGAACTCCTGGCCCATGAAGAGCAGCTGCTTGCCGGGATGCGCCCACATGAATCCGAGGTAGGCGCGCAGGTTCGCGAGCTTCTGCCAGTGGTCGCCCGGCATCTTCGACAGCAGCGAGCCCTTGCCGTGCACGACCTCGTCGTGCGAGATCGGCAGAATGAAGTTCTCGCTGAACGCGTACAGAAACGAGAACGTGATCTCGCCGTGGTGGTACGAGCGGTACAGCGGGTCGGTCTCGATGTAGGCCAGGGTGTCGTGCATCCAGCCCATGTTCCACTTGATGCCGAACCCCAGGCCGCCCTGATTCGTCGGGTGCGTGACGCCGGGCCAGCTGGTCGACTCCTCGGCGATCATCACGATGCCGGGGTAGCGCCGGTAGGCCGTCGCGTTGACCTCCTGCAGCAGGCTGATCGCCTCGAGGTTCTCGCGGCCGCCGTACTGGTTCGGCAGCCACTGGCCCTCTTTGCGCGAGTAGTCGAGGTAGAGCATCGAAGCCACGGCGTCGACCCGCAGGCCGTCGATGTGGAACTCCTCGAGCCAGTACAACGCGTTCGCGACCAGGAAGTTGCGCACCTTCGAGTCGCCGAAGTTGAACACCAGCGTGCCCCAGTCGGGCTGCTCGCCGCGGCGGGGGTCTGGATGCTCGTACAGGGCGTCACCGTCGAACTTCGCCAGCGCCCACTCGTCTTTCGGAAAGTGGCCCGGAACCCAGTCGAGCAGCACGCCGAACCCCGCCTGGTGCAGGCGGTCGATGAGGTACCGCAGGTCATCCGGAGTGCCGAAGCGGGCCGTCGGGGCGTAGTACGACGTCACCTGGTAGCCCCACGAACCGCCGAACGGATGCTCGGCCAGCGGCATGAACTCCACGTGCGTGAAACCGAGCTCGTTCAGGTAGGCGATGAGCTGGTCGGCCAGCGAGCGGTAGTCGAGGCCCGGACGCCACGAGCCGAGGTGCATCTCGTAGACGCTCATGGGGGAGTTGTGCGGGTCGCGCTCGGCGCGGGCACGCAGGTAGTCGCCGTCTGACCACTCGTAGTGCGACTCGGTGATGACCGACGCGGTGAGTGGCGGCACCTCGGTGCGGCGCGCCATCGGGTCGGCGTGCTGCACCCAGCCGCCGTGCTGCGCCAGCAGCTCGAACTTGTAGGTGCTGCCCGGCTCGAGGTCGGGAATGAAGACCTCCCAGACGCCGGTGGCGCCCAGGCTGCGCATGGAATGGCGTGTGCCGTCCCAGCCGTTGAAGTCGCCGATCACGCGCACGGCGCGGGCGTGCGGGGCCCAGACGGCGAACGCCGTGCCGGCGAAGGCGGCCTCGGCGCCGTAGTGCGTGCGGTAGTGGGCGCCCAGAACATCCCACAGCTGCTCGTGCCGGCCCTCGCCGATGAGGTGCAGGTCGAGCTCGCCGAGGGTGGGCGAGAAGCGGTAGGGGTCGTCGGCCGTCCATGTCGAGCCGTCGTCGTAGGTGGCCTCGATGAGGTAGTCGTTGATGCCGGTGAGGGTGAAGCCGTGCCAGATTCCGCCCCAGAGATGGGTGAGCTGCACGCGGGCGCCGTTCGACAGCACCGCCACCACCTCGCGCGCCAGCGGGCGCAGAGTACGGATGACCGTGATCGGGTCGCTCACACCCTCACCCTTCACGAGGTGCTGCCCGAGCACCTTGTGGGGGTCGAAGTACGAACCGGTGGCCACCTGCTCGAGCACCGATTCGGGCACCTGGGGGAGGCTGAGGGTGGTGAGCCCGTCGATCTGTGACATCAGAGGTCTGCGCTTTCGGTCGAGAGAGAGGAGTGCTGGTCGAGTAGCGGCGCGGAGCGTCGCTGGTTGAGTAGCGGCGCGCAGCGTCGCGTATCGAAACCGGGGTGCGTGGGGGTTTCGATACGCCTGCGCCTGGGGCGCTGGCTACTCAACCGGCGGCGGTGGGCCGTCGCGGGAGTGGGCCGCTGGTTGAGTAGCGGCGCAGAGCGTCGCGTATCGAAACCGGCGGGCGTTGGGGTTTCGATACGCCTGCGCCTGGGGCGCTGGCTACTCGACCGGCGGAGGAGGGTCACGGGGTGGCCTCGGGCGCGGGGGCGGCCACGGCATCCGGAGCGTCGTCGGCATCGGTGCCGTAGTGCACCTTCAGGATGTGCACGGGCTCGCCGAAGGCGTTCAGGCGCACGTAGTTGTCGGCGCCCCACTGCCAGGTGGCCCCGGTGATGAGGTCGGTGACGCCGAACTGCGCGCCCGGCTCGAAGCCGAACTTCGTCACGTCGAGCCGCACCGTGGTCTCGCGCACCGACCACGGGTCGACGTTCGCCACGACGATGATGCCGTCGGCCTCACCGCTGGCGGTGAACTCGCCCGCGATGTACTTGCTGTAGACGAGGATGGAGTCGTCGTCACTGGCGTGGATGTCGAGGTTGCGCAACTGCTGCAGCGCGGGGTGCGCGCGCCTGATCTCGTTGAGCTGGGTGATGTACGGCGCGATCGACGTTCCTGCAGCCTCCGCGGCGGCGAAGTCGCGCAGCTTGAGCTCGTACTTCTCGTTGTCGATGTTCTCTTCAGACCCCGCGCGGGCCACGTTCTCGATGAGCTCGTAACCCGAGTAGACGCCCCAGGTCGGCGACCCCGTCGCGGCGATGGCGGCCCTGATCTTGTACGCCGGCCGACCGCCGAACTGCAGGTAGGCGTGCAGAATGTCGGGGGTGTTCACGAACAGATTCGGGCGGAAGAACGCGGCAGTCTCGTGCACGAGCCCGTCGAGGAACTCCTCGAGCTCCTCCTTCGAGTTGCGCCAGGTGAAGTACGTGTACGACTGCTGGAAGCCGACCTTCGCGAGCGTCTGCATGAGCGCCGGTCGGGTGAAGGCCTCGGCGAGAAAGATGACGTCGGGAAACTCGAGGTTGATCGTGGTGATGATCCACTCCCAGAAGTCGAGCGGCTTGGTGTGCGGGTTGTCGACGCGAAAGATGCGCACACCGGCCTTGATCCAGAACTTCAGAATGCGCAGGGCCTCGGCGCGGATGCCCGCCGGGTCGTTGTCGAAGTTGATCGGATAGATGTCCTGGTACTTCTTCGGCGGGTTCTCGGCATACGCGATCGAGCCGTCGGGCAGGGTGGTGAACCACTCCGGGTGGGCTTTGACCCACGGATGATCGGGGCTGGCCTGCAGCGCGAAGTCGAGTGCCACCTCGAGGCCGGCCTTCTGAGCGGCCTGCACGAAGATCTTGAACTGGGCGACCGTGCCGAGGTCGGGGTGCACGGCATCGTGCCCGCCGGCCGACGAGCCGATGGCCCACGGCGACCCCGGGTCGCCCTCCTTCACCGTGAGGGTGTTGTTCGGCCCCTTGCGGAAAGCCTCGCCGATGGGGTGGATCGGCGGCAGGTACAGCACGTCGAAGCCCATCGCGGCGACCTCGGGCAGGCGCCGGGCGGCCGTGCGGAACGTGCCGCTCGTGATGCTGCCGTCGGCGTTGGCCACGGCACCCACCGAGCGGGGGAAGAACTCGTACCAGGCACCGTACCCGGCGCGCTGCCGCTCGACCTTGAGGTCGTGCCACTCGGAGTAGGTGTCGAGGCTCGCGATCGGCAGGCGGTCGACGGCCTCGAGCACCGCCGGCGCCGTCGCCGCAGCCAGTCTGTCGTCGGCCGGAAGGGTCGTGTCGGCGACGAGCAGCGCCAGGTCGTCGAAGAGGGCGCGGTCGGCGGCAGGGCGTGCCGCATGCGAGCCGGCGCGGACGAAGAGCTCGCTCGCGATCAGGAACATCAGCTCGACGTCGATGCCGGCCGGCACCTTGATCGCGGCGTTGTGCTCCCAGGTGGCGTAGTCGTCGCTGAAGGCGTGGATGCGGAAGCGCCACGAGCCCGCGACCGGCACGTGCGCGAGACGCTGGTAGCGGTCGATGCCGCTGCCGATCATCCGGAGCCCGTACGACGCGGTCGCCCCCGACGGGTCGACGAGTTCGACGCGGGCGCCGACGGCGTCGTGGCCCTCACGAAAGACGGTGGCGCCGAACGGGATGACCTCGCCCGCGTAGGCCTTCGCCGGCCATCGGCCGCCCGAGACCTGCGGAAACACGTCGACGATCGGGATGCGCCCGATGATGGGTTCGAACGCGGGCGCGGGCTTCTCGGCGACCGCTTTCGCCGACGTTCTGGCCGACGCCTTGACTGCTGGTTTAACCACTGACTTAGCCACGATTCGACCGTACCAACAAAGACCGCCGGGCTGCTCGCAATCGTGCACCCCTTGCGCGTTTAGCGTTCGGTAACCTACCTGTTCTAGGCTGGCGCGACAGGTTGTTCCACGCGCTACCGTCGACACCCGTGACGGCACCGTGAGTACCCGAAGGAGCCAGAGCACGTGAAAGCGATTCGCAGATTCACCGTCAGGTCTGTTCTGCCCCCCGAGCTGTCGGCGGTCGGAGAACTGGTCGCCAACCTGCGGTGGTCGTGGCACGAGCCCACCCGCAAGCTCTTCGCCCACATCTCGCCCGACGACTGGGAGGCGACCGTGGGCGACCCCGTCGCCCTGCTCGGCGCGGTGAGCCCCGACCGGCTGAAGCAGCTGGCGGCTGACGAGGGCTTCGTGTCGTGGGCGAACAGCCTGCGCGACGACCTGCATCGATACGTGAACGAGCCCCGCTGGTACCAGGGTCTTGACGAGCCGAAGCCGCACAGCATCGGCTATTTCTCGCCCGAGTTCGGCATCGCGGCGGCGCTTCCGCAGTACTCGGGCGGCCTGGGCATCCTGGCCGGCGATCACCTCAAGGCCGCGTCAGACCTCGGCGTGCCGATCATCGGTGTGGGGCTGTTCTACCGGGCCGGGTACTTTCGGCAGGCCATCTCGCGCGACGGCTGGCAGCAGGAGAGCTACCCCGTGCTCGACCCCGACGGGCTGCCGCTGAACGTGCTGCGCCTCGCCGACGGCTCGCCCGCGCAGGTGGTGCTCGCCCTGCCCGACGACCGGGCCCTCTACGCCCGCATCTGGCAGGCGCAGGTGGGGCGCATCCGGTTGCTGCTGCTCGACACCGACATTCCCGACAACGACGACGACCTGCGCTCGGTCACCGACCGGCTGTACGGCGGCGGCGGCGAGCACCGGCTGCTGCAGGAGCTGCTGCTCGGCATCGGCGGCATCCGTGCGCTGAAGATCTTCGCCGAACTGACCGACACCCCCGAACCCGAGGTCTTCCACACCAACGAGGGGCACGCCGGCTTCCAGGGGCTCGAGCGCATCTGCGACCTGATCGGCGAGGGCCTGTCGTTCGACGTCGCGCTGCAGGTCGTGCGGGCCGGCACCGTGTTCACCACCCACACGCCGGTGCCGGCGGGCATCGACCGGTTCGACGCCTCGCTCGTCGAACGCTACTTCTCGACCGACCTGCTGCCCGGGGTCGACGTGTCGGCCATCCTGGCCCTCGGCAACGAGGTGGCCAACGGCGGCAGTCCCGGCATGTTCAACATGGCCGTGATGGGGCTCCGGCTCGCCCAGCGCGCCAACGGCGTCTCGCTGTTGCACGGCGAGGTCAGCCGCGGCATGTTCGCAGGGCTCTGGCCGGGATTCGACCAGGCCGACGTGCCCATCACCTCGGTCACCAACGGCGTGCACGCCCCCACCTGGACTGACCCGCTGCTCACCGAACTCGCCGAACGCCGCCTCGGCACCTCCGACACGGCGCACGCGAACTGGCTCTCGTCAGACGTGAGCGACGAAGACCTCTGGGCGGTGCGCAACGACATGCGGCGCCAGCTGGTGGCGGATGCCCGGCACCGGGTCACCGAGGCGTGGCTCGAGCGCAGCCCGGGGTCGATTCCGCCGTCGTGGTTTCGCACGCTGCTCGACCCCGACGTGCTGACGATCGGATTCGCCCGGCGGGTTCCGACCTACAAGCGGCTCACGCTGATGCTGCACGACCCGGCGCGGCTGAAGTCGATTCTGCTGAACCCCGATCGGCCCGTTCAGATGGTGATCGCGGGCAAGTCGCATCCGGCCGACGAAGAGGGCAAGCGGCTCATCCAGAAGCTGGTGCAGTTCGCCTCAGACCCCGAGGTGCGGCACCGCATGGCCTTCCTGCCGAACTACGACATCGGCATGGCGCAGAAGCTGTACCCCGGCACCGACGTGTGGCTGAACAACCCGCTGCGGCCGCTCGAGGCGTGTGGGACATCCGGAATGAAGGCCGCCCTCAACGGTGGCCTCAACCTGTCGATTCTCGACGGCTGGTGGAACGAGTACTACGACGGCGAGAACGGCTGGGCGATTCCCACCGCCGACTCTGCCGACACCCCCGAAGAGCGCGACCAGCTCGAGTCGGAGGCGCTCTACGACCTGATCGAGCACCAGGTGGCGCCGCGGTTCTACGACCGCAACGCGCAGGGTCTGCCGCAGCGCTGGACCAAGTCGATCCGGCACACCCTCGCCACGCTGTCGCCGTCGCTCTCGGCCGACCGCATGGTGTCAGAGTACGTTCTGCGGCTCTACCTGCCCGCGGCTGCGGCGGCCACGGTCATCGAGGGGCACGACTACTCGCCCGCCGTCGAACTCTCGGAGTGGAAGGAGCGCGAGCGCGCGGCGTGGTCGTCGGTCGCGGTCGTGCACGTCGAGTCGGGCGGGCTCGACGACACGCCCCAGGTCGGCGACGAGCTGCAGGTGCGGGCGCGCATCCAGCTCGGTTCGCTGACGCCCGACGACGTCGCGGTCGAGGTGGTCTACGGGCACACGACCACGGGGGATGCCCTCACCGACGTCGCCTCGGTGGCGCTCTCGCCCGCGCAACTGCCCACCAACACCACCCCGATCACGATCGTGAACCCGGGGTCGGCCCACACCGACTCCGACGGGCTCTGGGGCTTCTCGGGCACCGTGGTGCTCGGGCGTGCCGGCTCGTTCGGGTACACGGTGCGCGTGGTGCCGAAGCACGCCAACCTGGCCTCGGCGGCCGAGCTCGGGCTGATCGCCTCCGCCCGCTGACCCCCCGCTGGTTGAGTAGG
>NZ_JAZHPE010000052.1:0-69215 GCF_036553535.1 Subtercola sp. YIM 133946 | reverse complement strand
AGGCCACACTCGCGGCCTAAAAACTACAAACCAACCGAGTCAACCAAACCGTCAGCAGTCCCAAACCTACAGAAAAACAAGTACACAACTCGAATTTGAGTCCGATCGAGACGCGGGCGGTGAGAAGGTAGTTGGAAAGCGAAAGGGGGGCGTGCTTTACAAGATCGACCTCAGCCGATTGAGCCCTTGCGTCAACCCACAGACCCACAAAGCGGAATAGCTCGGCGAAGCAACCCCTCCTGCAGCCTGCGCGGGCGCATCATCGCAATACAGGTTCGCGAACAGGGCGATCGATTCCTTGCGATTAAAGGGCTCCGGGTGCCGTTCGCCCACATGGTGGCCGAACGGCAGAATCGCTCCGCTGGCCGCAGAAATCACTCATCTGTAAGGCGTCGAGCCCCGTCGACCTGCGTTAGCGTAGGTTCTTGGGGGCAAAAACGTGGAGTGGGATATACCGATCGGCGACGTCAGGTCTAGGCGAGACGTTCAGAGTGTGTGGGGCGGTCAGCGACAGGGCGGAATCGCTACGCCGCAAAACTCGTCCCAGATTCTGATCTTCACTAACCCTGACAGCGGTAAGCGGTACGGCTACGACAAGTTCGAGGGCCTGAGATCCGACGGGAGCTACTCCTACACTGGCGAAGGTCAGGCCGGCGATCAGGTCTTTCTTCGTGGGAACCGTTCCCTGCGGGATTCGGTCAAGGATGGGAAGATCATCCGCCTGTTCCGTACCCGCGGAACGCAAGCGAACTATGTGGGCGCGTTCACACTTGCCGATGTTCCTTACGCGATTGAGCAGATTCCGGATCTCGAGGGCAACGAACGCCAGGGGATCATCTTCAATCTCGTGCCTCTCGACGCGGACACGAGCGAGCTCCCGACCTACGGCGGAGAGCAGCTGAATGAGCCGCAGGCATTGCCCTGGACGCCTCCATCCAGCGACTCCTACGAGGTCAAACCATTCGAGCCGAGCGAGGTTGGGCGCACGGTCTCGCGAATCGAGTTCGAACTTCAAGCCGATTTCGGAGCCTGGCTCATTGCACGCGGCGACACTGTGCGGCGCTTGCGCGTGCCCGTCGGCAATACCGTGATGGAGCCTGACCTGTACAACGAGACGTCCGGTGAGATCGTCGAGGCCAAGAAGTCGTCGGCGCGCGGGTACGTGCGGAACGCGATCGGGCAGGTGCTGGATTACGTGCACACCGCACAGAAGGTTATGAACGGGGTGCGCCCGTCGATACTTCTTCCGGGCATCCCGACACCTGACCTTGTGGAACTCTGTGGGGGTCTGGGCATCACGGTTTGGGTCAGGGACGGAGTTGGATTTACGTCCGTCAGCCCGACGTCTCCGCCGGCTCTTGAGCGATGAGACGCGAGACTGCGGGGAGGTCTGGTTTGGCCCAATCGAGCGACGTCAGGTCGGCGATCGGTAGCCAGACCATCTCATCGTGGTCGGTGCTCGCCGCCGGCGCGTCTTGTTGGAGAGTCGCCCAGTAGCAGGCGAGATCAATCTCGCGCCCGTCTACCGTGGTGGTTGCGCGGAGAACCAGGTCGCCGACCAGGATCGGGACGCCCAGTTCTTCTTGGATCTCGCGGGCCAGAGCTTGCTCAGGGGTTTCGTCGGGTTCGACTTTGCCGCCGGGGAACTCCCAGAGGCCAGCTGAAGCTTTGCCTGGGGCTCTGCGGCAGCATAGGACCCTCCCTGCGTATGCGATGACTGCGCCGACAACTAGCACGCGTACCTCGTATTAGGAAGCAAGAGGATGAGGCGTGGTCGGCGCGATGCGTTCGGAAAGCTGGATCAAGAGCCGCGCTTCTTCGGGCCGCAGTCTCAATGGATCGCCCGGAACCTGCGCGTCTGAGTTGGCACTCAGGGCCGAGTCTCTAGCCGGTTCAGAGTGCGTTTCGAGGAGCAACTCAAGTGCTTCGCGAAGGAGATCGCTTTGATTGCGGTGGAGCTTGACCGACAGCGCATCCAGCTCGACGACGCGCTCCTGCGGCACTCGGAACCTGAGGGTCGGAGACTCACTTCCGGATGCTCCGAGCGACGGCGCTCCTCTGCGCAGTGCACCGACGATTGCGGAGGCGGGCACCGCGTCGTCAAGGAGCATGCGGCCCAACTCTTTCGCCGCGTCTCCGGTGACGCCTTGAGGTCGTTCGGGCCAATCACTGAGCGGGACGGTTGGGTCTGACAGCTGCTCTTCGCGAGAATCACTGTTGGAGTTCACTGGTTGCCTCCCAAGAACGGTCGGAATTTCGGGCCGAGCTGCATCGCATGGAACACCTTCTTGTCTCCGTTCGGCAACGCTCTGACCAAGATCTCGAGCCACTGTTCAGTCTGATCATGCGGATGACCGATGATGAGCACAACGTCAGGCTCCACGAGCCGTACGACGACGGGATTCGAAATTGCGTATCGTTGGTCACCCTCGGAGATCGAATGTTTGAATGACGACTCGGCGAAGACGATCGGTGACATTTACTGTAGCGCACTTTCGGTTTCTGTTCCACAGATTTGGTTGCCCTTGATCCATTATATTGAGTTCTACTCATCTACGAGAGATCATGACCATCACATACGAGCCCATCCACCCTGGGGAAATTCTGCTTGAGGAGTACCTTTACCCGATCGGCATCAGCCGACACCGCCTAGCGAAGGGCATCTCTGTGCCGACACGTCGAATCAACGAGATTGTTCGAGGAGAGCGAGCTATCACTCCTAAAATCGCCTTGCAGCTATCTCGTGCACTGGGTACGTCCGACCGGTTCTGGATGAATTTGCAATGCCGGTACGACATGGATGTTGCGATCACTCGGCATCACGCGGAGCTGGATCTGATTGAGCCATTGCTCTCAGCCTGACCTTCGGTGGGCAGAACCAACGCGTCGGTACAGCCCGGAGCTAGAGGGCACCATGCCCGGGCATCCGTTCGCCTCGGTCGGCCTGCGGAGCGAGGCGCGAAGTTTCTGCGGGTGGTGAGATGAGTCGAGGGCGAACTGCCGCGCATCCGCCCGCTCAGCAAGACTTTGAACGATTGTTACGCCTACCGCTATCCGCCGCGGCCATCCAGCAATGTCGGCTCAGTTCAGTGCGATTGGCGTGAGGAACGAGGGCTGCGATGACAATTGTCGAGTCTCGCGCGCTGCAGGTGGAAGAGGCATGTCACAGCGGCGAAATCGAGGGCCTGATCGTGTCAAAGGAGACTCTCGCCGACGCCGATTCTTATGTTGCGGGCGAAATCGACTCAAACGAACTCGTCAAGCGGGTTCGTGCCAGGTATGGACTCTCTTGAGTTCGTTGGCCAATAAGCATCTCGAATTGCCGCAGGCCGTCATTATTGAGCAGTTGTCATCTTCATTCGAAGCTGGCTAAGTTAGCTTCCATGGCCATAGAGGAGTGCACCCTACTCGTCGCGTTCAAGCCGAACGTGGTGAACGGTTGGTTTCTGCGGTTGTTCGCTCAGGCGTTCGCCGAGGTGAATCTCAAGGAGAATGTCTGTGCTTGGCGCGGCCTTACGAGAATCACTGCAGAGACCGGGTCCATTCACGTCACAACGTTCATTCGATACCGGGGAACCCGAGTTCGACTGGGGTCAGGCTCGCTCGACTTCATGGGGGCAGCGGGAGCGAGCTACACCGTGGTCGCCAGAAATGGCGTGATGAACCAGACGCCATTCACGCCTGCACTGGTGCGAGACGAAGCGGAGGCGCGCTCTTGATCCATAGTGTGGCTGTCGCATTGCCGCAGGTAAGGCCGATCCGGTCAGTCCCGAGGCGCGCGCGATCGTTGCCGCGCTTCGTGCGTCATACGAGAAAGGTCATGGATGCACGGGGTGGCATATGGCGAAATCGATGAATAGTATCAGCGTTCAGCGACTGAATGACTCCGCACTGAGGTCGACGATGAAGACGATGAGTATCGAAGGCCGGCTCCCCCTCGTCGAGCCAAAGTCAAATGCGCCCGATTCCCGTGATCGATCAATCGTCGATGCCTTCAAAGCTCCGCCGCGCGCATCCATTCACCTCAGTTCGTGAGGAAACGCTCATCCCGAGCATCCGCTCTTCGGCCGAAAAGCCCGCCTTATGCGGTTGGTGGAGGTGTATCAGGAGTCGCTCGACGTCGAAGACATCACGCCACTTCGTCGTGGTCTTGCATTGCGCGCGATGATCGCTGAGGGCATGAGCCAACGCGAAATGGCCAGTTCGCTCGGGATTAGCCCGTTTGCGGTCAGCCAGCAGCTGAAGACGTTGCGAGATATCGGGGCGATCGAACCGGAGCTTATGGTCGAGGCCGCTGTGCCGATTCTGACGCGGGTTGCCGAAGACCGAGGCTACAAGCGCCTCGCTGTGTTCGGTTCTGTGGCCCGCCGCGATTCGCGAGCTGATTCCGATATTGATCTGCTCGTCGAGCCTCCGGTCGGAACGTCTATTGGTGACCTGCTCGCCGTTCGTGAGCTGTTCAGTCAGATTGTCGGGCGGCCAGTTGACCTCGTTACGTATCGGGGGCTCAAGCCTCAGCTCGACGACGACATTCGGCGCGAGGCGGTATTGCTCTGATACTGACGAAGCGCGACACAGCGATGGCCTCCGTGCGATCGCAGAGGGTGGGACTCGACCATCGGGGCGGGGTTGCGAGGTTTCTGCGGATGGAATGGTAAATGTCGCTGCGGCGACGCAAGGCGCGGTGCAGCAAGGCAGGCGAACACTACTCGTCGCACCGTTCGGGCCTATTCTTGAACCAGAAGCAGATTGGTGGTGAAGAATGAGCGCGAAAGCACCTAGTGCAGTACTTGATGAGTTTCGCGATGCCATTCGCGCCACCATGACCCAGTTTGGAGTGTCCGAGGCGGGCGTGTTCGGCTCGACGGCCCGCGGAAGCGATCGGGTCGGTTCGGATCTCGACCTGATCGTTGAATTCGTTCCTGGAGAACGGCGCGACGTGATTCGCCTCAGTGACGCGCTGAGTGATCTCACTGGGCTACACGTTGATGTTGTCGACCATCAGGCAGTACGGTCACGGGCGGCGAAGACCGGAATTGGCAGCTCGATTCTTCGCGACACTGTTCCTCTATGAGTCCTGCCGAAGCGGAATCGGTGCTCGCTCTTGAGCTGGAGGTCGCCACCGCGCTTGAGCTCCGCGACAATGAGGACGAGTTTCGGGATGACTGGCGCATCCAGTTCGCAGCCGAGCGAGTGATGGAACGAATCTTTCAGGCTGCCGAGGCGGTGAGCCCGGAATTGCGCGAGAGATACTTCGGTGCTGACGGCGTGCGTTACCTGCGGGGCATCCGGAATCGGCTTTCGCATAACTACCTGGCGATCGACTACGGAATCATATGGGACACGATCACTATGGACCTGCCACTCGTACAACAGCGGTTGGCACCCGACGCTGCGACCGCTCGCGCGATCATGGCTGAATCAGTCGGCGAGAGCAATGACGACGAAAGCGCGTGGCGCGAAGCACACCTGCGTCCGACACGCGACCCCGAGTGACTCGATCGAAACGCCCCGACGAGCGGAGCCACGGCCGGTGCCGTCGCACCCGCGGCGGGATCGTGGGATGTGGAACAGCCGCGAGTCGTTCGTGAGCTGACGGCGAAATGCGAGGCCGAACTACTCGAGTCGGCGATCCTCTTCGGCCTGCTCGCGCCGCTTTTCGTTGTCGCGAGCCTCTTGCTCTTTTTGAATGCGCTCTTCCTCGGGCGTCTTGTTCGTCACGGCGATCTCCTTCGTCACCAATCACGGTACCCTCGAACCGCACCAAATGCCGAGCTGAAAAGCTGACCCTGTCGCAACCATGAACCGCTCCTAGGCGGTCGACGAACTCAGCGCTGCAAGACCACGGTAGCCGCCGGTTCTGGCCGTGGCTACGAAAGCCCGAGGATGCCGGCCAGCCGCCGGAACGCCTCGTACACGTCTTCACCCGGCGCATGCACGAGCTGAACCGCGACGAGATCGGCGCCGTTGTCGAGGTGCGCGGTGAGGCGGGCGCGAATGGTCGCGTCGTCGCCCGAGACGATGATCTCGTCGACGAAGTTGTCGCTGCCGGGCAGCGCAACGTCGTCATCGCTGAATCCCATGCGGTGAAAATGCGTGACGTAGTTGCTCATGCGCAGGTAGTTCTGCAGCGAAGCACGCCCTACTTCACGCGCGACCTGCGGATCGGGGTTCAACACGACGTGCTGCTCGGTGGCCAGCACGGCGTCGCCGAGCAGGTCGCGAGCGCCGATGTTGAACTCGGGCGTCACGAGGTACGGATGCGCGCCCGCAGTGCGCTCGGCCGCCAGACGCAGCACGCGCGGGCCGAGGGCCGCGAGCACGAGCTCGTCGCGGGGCACGCCGGCGGCGTCCAGCGCGTCGAGGTAGCGCACGAGGGGCTCGAAGGGGCGTGCGGCGTCTTGCCCCGACGCTTCGGGATGCCCGACGCCGACGCCGAGCACGAACCGCCCGGGATGCTTCGCCGCAATGCGCCGATACGAGGCGGCGACCGCCACAGGGTCGGTATTCCAGATGTTGACGATGCCGGTCGCAAGGACGATGTGCTCGGTCGCGTCGAGCAGCTCTTCGATCTGGGTGAGGTCATCCGACGGCGAGCCACCGACCCACAGGGAGGCGAATCCGAGTCGTTCGATGTGCGCCGCGAGCGCTGCGTCGAGGTCTGGGCCGCGGCGCCAAACGCCGAACGGTCCGAGCTTCTGCGTCAACGAAGTAGTCATAGTGCAGACAACGGATGATCGTGGATGGATGTTCCCGGCGACGACGAAGGTGACGTGTGCGGGCGCAAGCAGGAGGATGGGTGCATGAACGTCGACGAGCTGTACCTCGACCTGCACGAGCATCCGGAGCTTTCATTCGAAGAGACACGAACGGCCGCGATTGCTGCCGCCGAGTTGCGCGCTGCAGGGTTCGAGGTCATCGAGCACATCGGGCGCACCGGGGTGGTCGGGGTGCTGCGCAACGGCGACGGGCCAACGGTGCTGCTACGAGCCGACATGGATGCTCTACCCGTCGTCGAAGACACCGGCCTGACCTACGCGAGCAGCACACCCGGCGTCATGCACGCGTGTGGGCACGACGTTCACGTGGCGTGCCTGATCGGTGCGGCACACCAGCTGGCGCGAACGCGAGCGGAATGGGGCGGCACAGTCGTGGCGCTCTTTCAGCCGGCCGAGGAGGTCGGCAACGGCGCCCAGGCGATGCTCGACGACGGCCTCTACGAGAAGGTGCCGGTGCCTGACGTGGTGCTCGGCCAACACGTGGGGCCTGCGCCCGCGGGGCTGCTCGGCGCTCACGCGGGGCCGGCGTACGCCTCGGCCGACAGCCTCGACATCACCGTGCACGGCCGCGGCGGGCACGGGTCGCGGCCCGAGACGACGATCGATCCCATCGTGATCGCGGCGGCGATCGTCGGGCGGCTGCAGACGATCGTGGCGCGGGAGGTCGCCCCGCAGGAGGTTTCGGTCGTCACGGTCGGGCGGCTGAATGCCGGTTCGAAGAACAACATCATTCCCGAGAGTGCCGAGCTGGGGCTGAGCGTGCGCGCGTACAGCGAGGAGGTACGGCAGCGGCTGCTCGGGTCGATCGAGCGCATCGCGCGTGCCGAGGCTGCGGCGTCGGATGCCCAACCGCCCACGATCGAGCTCGCCGAATCGTTTCCCGTGACGGTGAACGACGTGGCTGCGACCGAGCGCACGATGGCGGCCTTCCGGTCGGCGTTCGGCGAGCGGGCCGTCGTCGACCCCGGCCAGGTCTCGGGCAGCGAAGACGTGGGGCTGCTGGCCACCGCCGCGAAGGCGCCGTTGGTGTACTGGATACTCGGCGGCGCGCATCCCGAGACGTACCTCGCCGCTGCGAGCGCGGGCACCCTCGATCGCGATATTCCGTCGAACCACTCGTCGAAGTTCGCGCCCGAGATTCAGCCGACGCTCGACCGCGGAGTCGCGGCGCTGGTCACCGCGGCCCGCGAGTGGCTGCGCGCAGCCGCACCGGCGGCAACAGCCACACCGGCCCCTCAGCTGGAGCAATGAAGCTCTGGATCGCCCGGATCGCACCGATCGCCCGAATCGCTCCGCTCGCCACGACGGCGACCGCGACTGCGACCGCGAGCCGGCGTCGCGAGCGCGAATAGACCGTGCGATGAGACACCCGTGCTACACGACACGCAGACCCTCGTCGACCCCAGCGGTGAAGTCGAGAACCGCCGCAGCGAGTGACTCTGGCGCTTCTTGTGCGACGAGGTGTCCGACGTTTTCGATGTGCACTGCCGTGAACTCGCCCGCGCTCACCGCACGGAACGCATCCGGAGTGAAGGGGTAGTTGACTCCCCCGACGGCGAGCACCGGTACGGCGAGCGGGTTGCTTTCGGCGAGCGCCTTGGTCGATCCCTTGTCGGTGAAGATGGAGTGGTACAGGCCTTCGGTGCCACGCCAGGCATCCGCTCGGGAGTAGGTGCGAACGGATTCGTCGAGGTCGGCCGGGGTCACCGCACCGTCGGTGCCGTTCATCATCGGATAGGCCCAGCCGGCGATCAAGTCGCGCTCGTGGCCCGGCAGGAGAAGAGACGGAATGCCCGGGGCTCCGAGAAACCCGACATGCCACGACCCGAAGGCGTTGACGTCGGCGAGGGCCTCGAGCCCGAACCCGACCAGAGCCGATTCGACTGCGGTGAAGCTGAGCACGTCGGCGGGGTGTGTGGCGGCGAATCGAAAGGCGACGCCGCCGCTGATGTCTTGTGCGAGCAGGTGCACCGGCCCCGAGCCGAGGTGCTCGACGAACTGGTGCAGGTCTTCAGCGACGGTGTGCTCGTCGTAGTCGCCCTCGGCATTGCCGGAGTCTCCGAAGCCCCGGAGGTCGAGGGCGTAGACGCGATGGGTCTCGGCGAGAAGCGGAATCAGTTTTCTGAAGGCCCACCACGTCTCCGGCCATCCGTGCACGAGAACGATGGGCGACCCCGAGGTGCCCGCCGACACGTAGTGGATCTCTGTGCCGTTGATCGGCGTGAGGTGGTGGGTGACCTGCGGAATGGTCGCGCCGAGGGGGGTGATGATCGTCATGAGGCTCCAATTTAGACAAGCTTGTTGTCTATTAGACTAGACAACATGATTGTCGATTGCAAACGCGATCTAGACTTGCCCTGTGTCTCGTTCCGGTGCCGACCTCGCTCTGCTGATGCTCGCTGGGTTCCGATCGTTCGCCGACCAGGCCACCGTCGAGCTGGCGAAACGCGGGTACGACGACATTCGGCCGGTGCACGATTTCGCGCTGCACTCGATCCTCTCCGGGGCAGCAGACGCTTCCCAGCTCGGTCGCGCGATGTCTGTGACGAAACAGGCTGCGGCCAGAACGATATCGATCCTCGAACAACGCGGCTATGTCATGC
This sequence comes from Subtercola sp. YIM 133946, assembly GCF_036553535.1. NCBI lineage: Bacteria > Bacillati > Actinomycetota > Actinomycetes > Micrococcales > Microbacteriaceae > Subtercola > Subtercola sp. YIM 133946. The sequence goes on along the minus strand of NZ_JAZHPE010000052.1, from coordinate 59,833 downwards.
GCGAGCCCGACTCCGAAGACCGCCGCCGGATGCGCCTCCGGGTCACTGAGCGAGGGCTCGCCATGCTGCACGAAGGCGAGACCATCTTCAACGAGATACGCGAACGGTGGGAGAGGCAGGTGGGCGCCGAATCGGTGGGTGCCCTCGAGAACGCGCTCCGGCTCTTCGTCGGCACTGACGTGGTGAGGCTCGACGCGCCGGGCTGGGCCGCCCGCGTTCTCGACTAGCCGTCGGCGGTCGGCGCTCTGACGGCGTCGTCAGTCGACCCCCGCTCGCCTACGTTCGCTTGACGTTCTCTGCATCGACGGCACCCTCGTCTCGGCGGCGCGTGAGGAAGGCGACCTCGGCGGCGTTGCCCGCGAGGCCGATCGCTGCGTCGTACGCGTCGCGGGAGGCAGCGCTGCGACCCAGACGCGATAAGACGTGCGCCCGCGCGGCGTGGAACGCGTGGTACTCCGACAGGTCGGGCTCGAGGTCATCGATCAGGGCGAGGCCGGCCTCCAAATCGCCACTCTCCCCCACCGCGATCGCCCGGTTGAGCCGCACGATCGGCGAGGGGTCGAGCGTGAGGAGCTGGTCGTAGAGCGCCACCACCTGCGCCCAGTCGGTGGCGTCGCCATCGGTGTGCACGGCGTTGATGGCCGCGAGCAGCTGGTAGCGGCCGGGCGCCTGACCAGAAGCCAATCGCTCGCGTACGAGGGCGTGCCCTTCGGCGATCTGAACCGTGTTCCACAGACGGCGGTCTTGCTCGGCGAGCGGCACCAGCTCGCCGGAGGGTGACACGCGGGCCGCGCGGCGTGCGTCGATGAGCAGCAGGAGGGCGAGCATCCCACTCACCTCGCCATCGAGCGGCAGCAGCTGACGCACCAGGCGGGCGAGTCGAATCGCCTCGCCGGTAAGGTCATCGCGCACGGGCGCAGAGTCGGCATTCGACGCGAGGTAGCCCTCGTTGAAGATCAGGAACAACACCGCCAGCACACCCGAAACGCGGCGCGGAACGTCGTCGGCGTCGGGCAGGCGAAACGGGATGCCCGCGGCCGCGATCTTGGCCTTGGCGCGGGTGAGGCGAGCGCCCATCGTGGTGTCATGCACGAGGAAGGCGCTCGCGATCTCGGGCACGCTCAGGCCGCCCACCATGCGCAGCGTCAGGGCGACGCGGGCGTTCATCGCGAGTGCCGGGTGGCAGCAGACGAAGATCAGGCGCAGCCGATCGTCGTCGATGGCGCCGAGAGGCTCGGGCTGCGTATCGTTCACGAGTAGCGCCTCTCTGTATCGGGCGTCACGGGTGCTCTCGCGGCGTATCGAGTCGATGGCCTTGCGCGTCGCTGTCGTGGTGAGCCAGCCGCCCGGGTTCGGTGGGATGCCCTCCGCCGGCCAGCGCTCGGCGGCGGCCGCGAAGGCTTCTGCCGCCGATTCTTCGGCCAGGTCGAGGTTGGCGAATCGCTTTGCGAGGGTCGCGACGACCCGCGGCCACTCGTCGCGGTGGGCGCGGGTCAGGGCGTCGCGGGCATCCGGGGCGCGCGCGTCGCGGTCGGCGCCGTCGTCGCGGGCGCGCTGCACGCCGCGGGCGTCGCGGGCATCCGAAGCACGCGCGTCGCGGTTGTCGCGGACGCGCTGGCCGCCGCGGGCGTCGGTCACGCCGGCGGCGCGAGCACCGGGCGCACCTCGAGGCGCCGGTTGCAGGCCCTCGACCCCTCTGCCATCAGCCTGAGGGCGACGTCGAGGTCGGGGGCCTCGATGATCCAGAGCCCGGCGGCCCACTCCTTCGCCTCGACGAAGGGCCCGTCGGTGAAGATCGGCTCGTCTCCCCTGCCGTCGATCACCGTCGAGGTGGTCGGGTCGGCGAGACCCGCGGCGAACACCCAGTGCCCACCCGCGCGGAGTTTCTCGTTGAAGGCGTCGATCGCCACCGCTTCTTCGTCGGTGCCGGACTCGCTGCGGTAGTCGATGACGTTGACCAGGTACTGCATGTTCTCATCCTCTCTCAGGGGTAGGTGCGGCGGCCAGCCTCACGCGTAGGTCGGCCGTCCAGCGGGCCGGTAGGTCTGCGCGAGCACACCCGTCGGAAAGACCTTTGTCTCGACGAGGTCGAGCGCGAAGTCCTTCCCCTGCTGCGGAAACAGCCTCTGCCCGTCACCGACGATGACGGGGCACACGATGAGGTTGATCTCGTCGACCAGTTCGTTCTCGAGCAGCCACCGGGCGAGCATCCCGCTGCCGACGACGACGAGTTCGCCGCCCGGTTGCGCCTTCAGCTCCCGGATGCTCGCCGCGACGTCGCCCGAGATCACCGTCGTATTGGCCCACTCCGGGTCGGTCAGGGTGTTCGACACGACGTACTTCGGCCGAGGGTTCATCGCACCCGAGAAGGGATTCGCGTCGTCATCCTGCCCTCCCCAGTACTGCGCGAACAGCCCGTACGTCTTGCGCCCGAGCAGAAACGCATCGGCGCGCTGCCACGTGCTCACGATGTACGCGAACGACTCGGCGTCGCCGGTCGGGATGGCCCAGCCGCCGCGCGTGAAGCCCGGGTCGAGCTCGTCGTTGTTGCCGCCGTTGGCCTGCATGACTCCGTCGACGCTGACCTGTATCGAGATCGTGAGATTCATGGTCGTCTTCCCTTGTTTCGAGTCACCTCTGGGGGGGGTGCCTTCAGAAGGTCTACGAACGGCACCCGGCCATTTCGACAGACACGTCTCAGATTCTTCCTATTGAGAAGCGGATCGCTTGCCGCCACAATGATGTTGATCGCGATCGTGACCCAATTCGCCGCCAGCGGCAGAATCCAGCGCAACAGAGTCGTCGGTGAGCGCGGCATCGCGCGGAGCGAGGCGTGCTCAGGGCTGAATTCCGATAGACGCACCGCGCCGAATCCCTTCGGGAAGCGCTACTCAGCCGGCAGGGCACCCGCCACCACGCGCCCGCGCGAGACGACCGCCACGAGGTTCTCGAGGCGCAGGTCGTCGATGTTCTGCCAGGGGCGGCCGCGCATGACGAGGAAGTCGGCCGGCCGGCCCTCGGCCAGTGTGCCGACGGTGGAGGCCCGGCCGATCGCCGACGCCGCCCGCGAGGTCGCCGCCTGCAGCGCCCGCTCCGCGCTCCAGCCGAAGATCGCGGCCATGAGCCGCACCTCCTCCATCTGGTCGCCGAACTTCACGTGGTGGCCGTTGGCGTCGGTGCCGAGAACGAAGTCGACCCCGGCATCCGCCGCGACGCGCATCAGACGGTTGCGGTTCGCCACGAGCTCCTGCGCCTTCTCCGACTGGGCCGGAGAGACCCCGTTCTGACCGGCGGCGATGCGCTCGTTGATCAGCAGTGTTGGCGCAACGGTCAGGCCCTTCGCCGCGATCGCGGTGGCCTGGTGGGCGCTCATCAGTGTGCCGTGCTCGATGGAATCGATTCCCTCCTCGAGGGCGACCTGGATTCCCGCCTCGGTGTGCGCGTGCGCCGCGACCAGCATGCCGAAGGCGTGCGCTTCATCGACGATGGCAGCGATCTCGGCGCGGGTATAGTTGCGCCAGGCACTCTTGTCGCCCACCGACAGCACTCCCCCGCTCACCGGGATCTTGATGCCGTCGGTGCCCGAGCGCGCCCAGTGCCGCACGAGAGCGCGACAGGCGTCGGGGCCGTCGGCGACGGGTTTGCGAAGTGCGACGGCGGGCGGAATGAATAGGTCGCTGTGCCCGGCGGTCATGTTCACGACACCGTAGGCGAGCATCCGTGGGCCCGTCACGACCGCTGCGTCGATGGCTCGGCGCAGCGAGAACTGAATGTCGTCGGCGGCAAGGTCGCGCACTGTCGTCACCCCACCCTGCATCGCCTCGACCGCGTGGGCGAGGCCGTGCAGTGTCTGCTCCTCGGGCCGGGTGGTGAGGGGCCAGGTCAGAAAGTCGGCGGGTGTTGCGGCGGCGTTGCCGACGAGATGCACATGGGTGTCGATCAGGCCGGGAATGATGCTGTAGTCACCGGTTTCGCCGGGCATCCGGATGCCCGTGCCGGCGTCACCCGTGCGCACCGCGTCGATCTCGCCGTCGATGCCGTCGTCGTGCCAGTCGAGGGTGCTGAGGGCGCGGTAGTCGACGCCGTTCCACAGGGTTGCCGTGAGCGAGTGTTTCATGCGTCGAAGCTATCCCGCAAGACGCTTTGCATCGTTACACCTGTGTTTCGGATGCGATAAATCTGGGCTACATCGGGGCCGAATGCGCAGTCGCGTCGACGCGGCGTGCAAAACGTTTAGTACAGTTCTGAAGCCGGTACCTGCGTCGACAGCGACACGCTGCACGCTCGCCCGCCGGCAGGAAGGCTGGAGTCATGGCACGTGTGTTGCTTCTCGGCGAATCGTGGTTCGTCTACTCCGTTCACCAGAAGGGCTTCGACGCCTTCTACACCTCCGAGTTCACGCTGGGAGGTGCTGAATTCGTCGCGGCACTTCGCGCGGCCGGGCACGAGGTGACGCACGTTCCGGCGCACGAGATCACTCTTCGTGTGCCTTCGACGAGCGAGGAGCTCGCAGCCATCGCCGATGTCATCGTCATCTCTGACGTCGGCGCCAACACCTTCCAGGTACCGCCGGGCACGTTCGTGCACTCGACTCCCGAGCCCGACCGCAGCGAGGCCGTGCGCGGCTTCGTCGAGAACGGCGGCGGGCTGCTGATGGTGGGCGGCTACCTCACGTTCTCGGGCATCGACGCGAAGGCCCGCTGGGGTCGGTCGCCGCTCGCACCCGCGCTGGCGGTTACGGTGCTCGACCGGGATGACCGGGTGGAGCTGTCGGCCGGCGCCCACCCTCAGGCGACCGGCGTACACGAGATCACCGACGGTCTCGGCGGCGAGTGGCCCGCCCTTCTGGGGCTCAACGAGGTCGAGGCGAAGCCGTCGGCGAGCGTGCTCGCCGAGTGCGCCGGGCATCCGCTGCTCGTCATCGACTCGTACGGCGCGGGGCGAACCGGTGCGTTCACCTCAGACATCGCCCCGCACTGGGCTCCGCCCCCGTTCATGCAGTGGCAGGGGTTCGGCGTTCTCTTCGACCGCACGGTGCGGTGGCTGGCGGGCGAGGCGGTCGCCGGATGATCGAGGCCGCGTTCTCACCGTGGCCGGATGTCGCGGCGCACTTCGCCGCGGGCAACGGCCTTGCCATACTGCCGTTCGGCGCCCTCGAGCAGCACGGGCCGCACCTGCCCCTCAGCACCGACACGGCGACCGCCGCCGAGGTGGCGCGCCGGCTGGCGGAACGGCTGGATGCGCTTCTACTACCACCGGTGAACTATGGCGCGACCTGGAACAACGCGGGCTACCCGGGAACGGTCTCGCTGGCGCCCGAGACGGTCACTTCGATCGTTCTCGACATCGGCCGCGCCCTCGCGTCGGGCGGGGCGCGCGGACTCGTGATCGTCAACGGCGACTGGGGCAACCGGGTTCCGTTGTATGCGGCGGCTCGACGGCTGGCGGCAGACGGCGTGATCGCAACGATCGCGCTCGACTACCCCGGAATGGACGCCGCGGCTGCAGCAGTGCGCGAGAGTCGCGAGGCGGCGCCGGGCCTCCTACACGCCGAGGAGATCGAGACCTCGCTCATGCTCGCGATCGACCCGGGCTCCGTGCATCCGGAGCGGTACACGGCGGAGTACCCGACGTTTCCGTCAGACTTCGGCACGCGCCCCATGCAGTTGCACCATTTCTCGGCCTCGGGCGTCTTCGGCGACCCCGCCAGCGCGACCGCTGAGAAGGGCGAGACCATTCTGGCGGCCACCGTCGAGGGCTCGCTCGCCGTGCTCGCCGACTTCGTCGCCGCGCTGCCGACCCACTGACTGCCGACCCGCCGGCAGCCGACCTGCCAGCTGACTGCCACCCCGCCGACGCCGGCTCCGTCGCCGACCGCCGACCCACCCGCCACCGGCGCGCCGCGACCACCGGTCGATCAGGCGTCGTAGTCCTGGATGCTCGTTCCGTGACTCCGGTCGGTGAGGCGAGCCAGTCGCGGCGCCAGCTCGGCGATCACCGCCGGCACGTCGATCGTCAGAATCTTCTTGTGCCGCATCAGCACCCGCCCGTCGACGATGGTCGTGTCGACGTCGCTCGAGCGCGCCGAGTGCACGATGGTGTTCGCGTAGTCGTGCACGGGCTGCGAACGGGGGTCGCTCAGGTCGACGAGAATCAGGTCGGCCTTGCGGCCGGGCGCGATGCTGCCGATCGTGTCGCCGAGCTGAACCGCAGCGGCGCTCTTCGTGGTCGCGTGACCCAGAACCTGCCGGCTCGTCATGTACGTCTGGTCGTTCTCGCGCGCCTTCTGGGTGAGGTTCATGAACGTCATCGCCTCCCACACGTCGAGCGTGTTGTTGGAGGCGGCGCCGTCGGTGGCGAGCCCCACGGGTATGCCGAACGAGTCGATGAGGCGAACGGGCGTGGTGTCGAATCCGTTCTTCAGGTATCCCCGCGGCGCACTGCCGAACCCGATGCGCCCCGAGCCTGCGGCGAGAAGCGGCAGGTCTTCGGCGACGATGCCGATACCGTGTGCGATGAGCAGCCGGGTCTCGAGCATCCCGGCCCGCCTCAGCGTCTCGATCGGCGTGTGCCCGAACCGCTCACGGCTGTGTTTCATCTGGTGCCGGTCTTCGCTGGCGTGGATGTGCACGAGCAGGTCGTGCTCGAGGGCGGCAGCGCTGGTCGCGGCGAGATCGGCGTCGTTCACCGTGTAGGTGGCGTGCGGGGCCAGCGCCGTGGTGATGCGGCCTCCGGATGCCTCGCGGTACTCGAGGGCGAAGCCGAGCGACTGGGCGAGCCCCGCCGCGCCGTCTGACGAGAAGTACGTTGCGCCGAGAACCGCCCTCAGCCCGCTGCCGTCGACGACCTTGGCGATCGACGGCATGCTGAAGTAGTGATCGGCGAACGTCGTCACGCCGCTGCGGATCATCTCCGCCGTGGCCAGCCACGCGGCGATCTCGACGTCTTCGTCGGTGAGGTTCACCTCCATCGGCCAGATGAACTCGTTGAACCACCGCGATTCGGGCACGTCTTCTGCGGCGCCGCGGAACATCACCATGGGCGAGTGCGTGTGGCAGTTGATGAACCCGGGCATGGCCACCATGCCGGCGGCGTCGATGAGCGCACCGGCCGCCTCGCCCCCGGCCCGGATGGCCGCCTCGACGGCTGCGCGGGCATCCGGGCTGTCGGCGTCGTCGACCACCGTGAACACGCCGCCCGCGATGACGAGGGTCTTGCCGCTCACGAACTCGACCTCGCCGGCTGCGGTGTGCAGCAGAACGGTGGCGCCCGTGATCACGAGGTCACTCATCGACGTCGCCGTTCGCCCCGGAACGCACCGCCCACGAAGCCCGCACCGCCTGTGCCGCTCGCAGCGCCGACGCCACCGCCTGACCCGGATGCCTGCCGGTGCCGCACGCGCTGATCACGCCCCGAACGCCGCAATCGACTCGTCGAGCCGCACCCGCAACGCGTCACGGTCGGCGCGCGACAGGAAGGTCGCTTCGACGCCCGCCCGCTCGGCCTCTGTGAATTCGGGCACACCCCAGCCGAACTGGCTCTCGATGCGGCGAAACTCCTGGCTTATCGACGTCTTCGACATGCCCCGATTGTCGGGGTTGATCGTCACCGTGAAACCGAGCGAGCGCAGCAGGTCGATGGGGTGGTTGTCGATGCCGAGCACGACCCCGCCCTTCGAGTTCGAGGTCACGCACTGCTCGAGCGGAATGCGCCTGTCGACGACCCACTGCGCGGTCTTACCCAGCTCGAGTTCAGCACGGCCCGACTCGCGGGCGGCGGCCACCTCTTTCACGGCCGTGCGCACGTTCAGCGGGCGTCCGTTCAGCGTCACGTCTTCGATGACACGGGTGCCGTGCCCCAGGCGCAGGGCGTGCGCGAGATGTACCGTCTCCCACACGCTGTGCTCGCCGTCGGCCTCGCCGGTGTGGAGCGTGAACGGAACGCCCTCGCGCTGCAGCAGCTCTGTCGCATCCAGGTGATGCCTGACGGGAAAACCGTCTTCGGGCCCCGCGATGTCGAAGCCGGCGACGCTGTCACCCCACCGGCCGTATGTCGCAACCGTCAGGCGGGCGATCTCGAAGCTCAGGGTGGAGCTGCGCATGCCGCAGAGCAGCTGCCGGGCCCGGATGTGTCCGCCCGCCGCGGCGACGTCGGCCTCACCCTGCTGCAGCCCGGTCGCCACCGCCTCGACGGCCACCACGAGCGGCAGTCCGCCCAGAATGTGCTTCTCGGGTGCCCAGCGTGTCTCGCCGTAGATGACGCCGTCGGCGGCTGCCTCACGCACCCACTCTCGAGCAACCCGGGCGATGCTCTCTTCTGTCTGCATCACGCGCGTCGTGAGGCCGAACTTCTCATCCCAGTGGTTGATCTTCGGCTCGGTGATCTCGCCCGTGAACCACGAGGCCAGCTTCTCGGGGTCGTCGTAGGGCAGTTCGACGTCGTGTTCGGCGGCCAGTTCGATCAGGGTCTCGGGGCGCAGCGAACCGTCGAGGTGGTCGTGCAGCGTGACCTTGGGAAACGCCGCGTAGGGCTCGTTCGGCTGTGACCAGCGCGGGTAGCCGTCGAAGGCGGGAAGGTTCACTGGAAGGCCGCCAATCCGAACGAGACCATGTCGGCGAACGTCGTCTCGCGCTCGGCGGCCGACATCTCCTCGCCCGGCAGGTCGCTGATCGTGCCGATCATCAGCGCGGCGAACTTCTCCTTCAGGGCCACGGCGTACAGCCCTGCGGCCTCCATGTCGACGCCGAGTGTGCCGTACTCCTTCAAGGCGGGCACCACCGTGGTGTCGGGGTTGTAGAAGCTGTCGGTGGTGAACAGCGGGCCGACGTGGATGACCTTTCCGCTCGTCTCGCCATACTCGACGGCCTTGCGCAGCAGAGCGAAGTCGGGTGCGTGGCTGAAGGTCACACTCGGCACCCACCCCGACGTCATCGCGGAGTTCGTGTGCGCACTCGATGCCGCGATCACGTCACCGAGCGCGAGGTGCGGGGCCATCGCGCCGATGGTGCCCACCCGGATGATGCGCTGCACCCCGTAGTGCCGCGCCAGCTCGGTCGCGTAGATGGCGAGCGAGGGCATGCCCATGCCAGAGGCCAGCACGGAGACCGGCTTGCCGTTGAAGGTGCCGGTGTAGCCGAGGATGCCACGCACCTCGGTCACCAGCTTCGGGTTGTCGAAGAAGGTCTCGGCGATGAGTTTGGCCCGGCGCGGATCTCCGGGCATGAGCACGTCGGGTGCGAAGTCGCCGTTCTCGGCGGAGATGTGAGGTGTGGCCATGAGGCGGGTGTTCCTTTCGAGAGGGCGAGCGGCGGAGGGTACGAAACACGGGCGTTCGGCCGAGCGGGCTCTGCCGGGCATCCGGAACAGACGCCGGCGAGGGCGCGCGGGTCAGCTGGTGTACGAGGGGGCGTAGCGCGAGAGCACAGCTCGTTCTGCCCAGCTCACCAGGCTGTAGAAGATGAGCGAGACCGCCGTGAGAATGGCGGCCGCCGCCCACAGCCCGGTGTAGTCGGCGTGGGCCCGGGAGTTGACGATGATGTGGCCGAGACCGTCTCCGGTGGCGAGCCACTCGGCGAGCGTGGAGGCCAGCACCGCGGTGGGGGCGGCGATGCGGGCGGAGGCGAAGATGGAGGGCAGGGTGTACGGCAGCTGCAGCCGGAACAGCGTGCTCATGCGCGACGAGTCGTAGCTGCGCATCAACGTGAAGGCGTCGGAGGGCACGCGCTTGAGGCCGCCCTGCGTGTTCGCGAGGGTGGGAAAGAAGGTGACGATGGCCGCGATCGCGACGACGCCCCAGAGCCCGCGGCCGAGCGCCAGAATGAGCACAGGGGTCAAGACGATGATCGGCACCGAACGCAGCGCGACGGCCAGGGGTGTGAAGACGCGCTCAGACACGGGATAGAGCACGAAGACGACGGCCACCACCACACCGATGATCAGGCCGGCGAAGTATCCGACGCCCGAGTGCACCAGAGTGACCCCCAGCGCCTCGATGATGGCACTGCGTTTGGCCTCGGCCGTCGGCGAGGTGAACAGGTAGGCGAACACGTCGGTCGGCGATTTGCCGACGAACGGCGACAGGTGAAAGACGTAGAGGTAGGCGTACCAGGCGAGCAGAATGACCACGATCGACCCGACAGTCCAGGCAAAGGCCAGACCCGACCGAGTCGCGAGCGAACGCCGCGGGCCCTGGGGCGCGGGCGCCGCGCTCGAGATGCTCGCCGACCACGGCGTGAGCCAGCGCCGCAGCAGCCCGAAGAGGCCGTACGGAATCGCGGCCATGAGGGTGGCGAGAACGGCCACCGCCCAGACCCGGCCGAGGTCGAGCGACATCAGGCCGTTGATCAGCAGCACGCCGATTCCGGCCTTTGCCCCGATGAACTCGCCGAAGATCGCGCCGAGGGTCGCCGCCGCCGCGCCGATCTGCAACCCGGTCAGGATGGCCGGGATGCCCGACGGCAGTCGCACGAACCACAGCGAGTCGAGCGAACGCCCGCCCCACGCCTTCACCATCGTCATCGGGCTGCCGTCGGCTGACCGCAGCCCGAGCATCGTGCCCACGAGGGTCACGAAGAACACCGACATCGCGGCGAGAACGACCTTCGCCGTATCGGGATCGAAGGTCACCTGCAGCAGTGGGTTGACCGCAACCAGAGGCAGGCAGAACAGGGCGAGCGCGAGTCGCAGGAAGAGCGACTCGAACGCCTTGATCTGCACGAACACGAGGGCCGCGACGATGGCGGCGAGGTTGCCCCAGAACCAGCCGCGAATCGCCACCCAGGCTGTGGCCATCACCGCGTTCACATACAGGTCGGGGGTTGCGGCGAGGCTCTGCACGATGGCGCTCGGCGACGCCATCACGCCGAGGCGGGTCAGCGCCAGGTCGGCGGCGACCTCCCAGATGACGATGAGCAGAATGCTCACCAGGAGGGTGGTGACCCATCCGCTCATCCGTGATCGACGGGCCTGGCTGCGCGACTTGGTGCGTGCCGCGGCGATCAGGGATGCCTGGGCCGCAGCACGGGTCGGGTTCGGGGCATGCGGCGTGGCCGTCGTCATGCTCACGCCCCCGCCGCTGCCTGCGCCTCGACGAGCTCGCCGTCGCTGACGAGGTCGTCGGCCCCGCCGGAGTGCAACAACCCGCTGAGTTGATCGCACAGGGCGTGGAAGTCGGCGCTGGAGAGCAGCTCGCGGCGGCGCGGCCGCGGGAAGTCGACCGTGACATCTCCGACGATGCGGCCCGGGCGGGGCGACATGACGATTACCCGGTCGGCGAGAAAAGCGGCCTCGGCGATCGAGTGCGTCACGAGAAGCGCCGTGGCCGACGTGGCGCTCCAGAGCTTCTGCAGCTCTTCGTTCATGCGTTGCCGAGTGATCTCGTCGAGCGCGCCGAACGGCTCGTCGAGCAGCAGAATCTCGGGTTCGGCGACGATGGCTCGCGCGATCGCCACGCGCTGCCGCATTCCTCCCGAGAGCTGGGCTGGCCGGGCATCCGCGAACCCGTCGAGACCGACGAGGCCGATCAGGTCGTCGACACGCTTCTTCGAGATGGGGGTGCGCATGACCTGGCCGGGAAGGCGGATGTTGTCTCGCACCGAACGCCAGGGCAACAGCGACGGGTCTTGCAGAGCCAGCCCGAGGCGATGCGCCCTGCGGATGGTCGCCGGGCTCTCGCCGTGAATGGTGACGTCGCCGGCTGAGTAGTCTTCGAGATCGGCCAGGATTCGCAGGATGGTCGACTTTCCGCAGCCCGACGGCCCCAGGAGCGCGGTGAACGAGCCTTCGGGCACGGCGAGCGAGATGTCGTCGAGCGCGAGCACGTCACGTTTGTTCGAGGAGTAGACCTTCGTGAGGTTCGTGAGCGTGAATCCGGTGCCGTTCATGTGCTGCAGTCCATCCGTTCGTCTGGTGCAGCCGCGCCGGGCGGGTGGGCTCGGCGCGGCTGCGGGGAGTGCGGGCGTGAGGCCATGCGTCAGGTTCGGGATGCCCGGCGCACGGCCCCGCACCGCGCTAGCCGATCGTGTTCTTGCCTTGGTAGATGTCGGTGAGCAGCGACGTGTCGAACAACGACGCGGTCGCCGGAATGCCGAGGGCTGCCAGCGTCGTCAGGTTCTTCTGGATGCCCGCGTCAGAGATCGTCAGCAGACCGTTGGCCTTGGTCTCGTCGGTCACGAGCAGATCCATCTGCAGCTTGGCCTGCTTGGTCTGCTCGTCGATCGTCAGGCCGCCGTCTTTCGCGTAGTCGTTGACGGTCAGGTCGACGGCTTCGGTCGGGTCTGCGACGTAGTTCTGCCATCCCTCGATCTCGCCCTTCAGAAAGCCCTCGACCGCAGCCTTCTTCGTGGGGTCGGCCAGCGTCTCCTTCTTGACCGCATACACCTGCGCGTATACGTCGAGGCCGTAGTCGGCGGTGAGCATCGTGACGCCCGGCTTGCCTGCGGCCGCCTCGTAGGCGATCGGCTGCTCGCTGTAGAACACCCAGAGGCCGTCGACCTCACCACTGACCAGCGGAGCGACATCGAAGCCGACGGGCACGGAAGTGACCTGGCTCGCGTCGACGTTGTTCGCCTTGAGCACGGCATCCTGAGCCGCCTCGTCACCGGTGGGTACGCCGATCTTCTTACCGACCATGTCGGCCGGAGTGTTGATCGGCTTGTCAGACGTCGAGAGAATCGCGAGCGGGTTCTTCTGGAAACCCGCGGCCACGATCACCAGATCGGCTCCGTTCGCGTTGGCCTGGGCCACGGTGTCGGCGTTCCCCATCGCGATGTCGGCCTGGCCCGATTCGACGGCGGCCATCGAGTCGACGTCGGGGCCGCCGGGCAGAATCGTGACGTCGACCCCGTTCTTCGTGTAGTACCCCTCTTTCTCGGCGACGTAGCTGCCGCCGAACTGAACCAGAGGAATCCACGAAGTCTGCAAGGTGAGCGGCGTGGTGGCGGTGCCCGACGACGCGGTGGTCGCGCTGCCCGACGACGAACAGGCCGTGGCGACCGCGAGCACGGTGGCGATGCCGACGGCGGCGGCCGCTGCGCGCAACGAGCGCCGGCCGCGGAGGGAAGTGGTGTGCATGTGATCTCCAGGTGCGTTTCGAGTAGTACGGTCAGGAGCTGTGTAGGCGCAAAGCGTTTTGCAAATCGCGTTTCACTGAAGCTACGCGGCGACTGTTTCTGTTTGGTTTCGTAATGTGTCACGCGTGTAAAAGCCGCATGCAACACGCTTTGTACGGCAGCCGGCCGCGGTTGTCGCATTGTGGGCTACTGTGATCTTCGTGACAGAGCCGAGCACCAAGCCGTGGACCATGCAGCAGATCGCCGACGCAGCCGGTGTGAGCGTCACCACGGTGTCGCACACCATGTCAGGCAAGCGCCCCGTGAATCCACAGACCGCTTTGCGCATCAAACGACTCATCGACGAGTTCGGCTACGTGCCCGACGCCGGCGCGCGCCGGCTGCAGTCAGGGCGCAGTCGCATGATCGGGCTCGCCGTGCCCGACATCTCGAACTGGTACTTCGGGCGCATCGCCCGCGGCGCAGAAGAGATGGCCGACGAACTCGACTTCGGTCTCATCGTCTGCAGCACCTTCAACTCGGATCCGCGCCGGGAGAAGCGCTACTTCAACATGCTGCGCACTCGCATGATCGACGGGCTGGTCTACACGGCCGGCCGCGAGATGAACGAGATGAACGAGCTGGAGAAGGTGGCGCTCTCCTCCCCCGTCGTGCTGGCCGATGAGGGAATCAACCGCCTGTCGTCGATTCCGTGGGTCACGAGCGAGAACTACGAAGGCGGTCGGCTCCTGGGCGCACACGTGCGCGCGCTCGGACACACGAAGGCCGTGATCATCGGGGGCTTCGCCGGGCTGAATTCGACGGTCGAACGGGTCGCGGGCATCCGCCAATCGTTCCCCAACGCACTCGTGCTGAACGGAGACTTCGAGATGCAGGCAGGGTACGACCTCGTCGGCGACCTGCTGGCCAACGACGTGCGCTTCACCGCCCTCTTCGGTGGCAACGACCTCATGGCGATCGGCGCCATCAAGCGGCTGCACGAAGAGGGCCTGCGCGTGCCAGAAGACGTGACAGTGGTCGGCTTCGACGACGTCGAGATCGCCTCTGTCATCACGCCGCCGCTCACCACGGTGCGCCAGGATGTCGTGTCGATCGGCCGCAACTCGGCGCGGCTGCTGATCGAGGGGCTCGAGGCGGGCACGTTCGAAGACACAGCGTCAGTGGTTCTCCCCGTCGAGCTCGTGGTGCGCGGAACCAGCGGCCCCGTCGCGGCACCTCCCGGCGCCGTCTAGGGCTCAGCCACGTGACCGGTCACGCCACCGAGCCAGGTGATCGTCGACGCGAGCGCGGTGCGTGCGTCGGCATCGTTCAGGTGAAACTGGTACTCGTGCGGAAGGGCGGGCTGATGATCATCCGGGTAGAAGACCGGCTCGACCTCCACCCCGAGATCGTCGAGTCTGGCTGCGAGCGGTCTCGACTGGCCGGCAGTGAGCGGGTCGTCGTTGCCGCCAGAGATCCAGGTCGGCGGAAAAGAGCTCGTCACGTCATTCACGGTCGACATCTGCTGGCCGCCGGGCGTCGACAGCCAGTCGCGCTGACCGAGGTATGACCAGAGCGCGACCCGAAATCCCCAGCCGACGATTCCCGGCGCCTGCGGGATGCCCGACACGTCGTAGATGCCGCAATTCAGAATCACGCCGTTCAGTTGAAGAGCGCTGAGCGCCGGCCGAACACCCACGCGTTGCGCGTACTCAGGATTGGTGGCCAGCACGGCGAGCTGGCTGGCCAGGTTCGCCCCGGCGGAGTCGCCGGCCAGCACGATGTGATTCGGGTCGATGCGGTATTCGGCAGCGTGCGCCACGAGAAAGGCCAGGGCATCGTTGAGTTGGGTGAGGGCGGTCGGGTACACCTGTTCTGGCGAGACCCCGTAGTTCAGCGCGACCGCCGTATACCCCGCCGCGGCGAGCAGCCGCACGTACGGGCGCACCTGGCTCTTGTCTCCCGAGATCCAGGCACCGCCGTGAATCCACACCACCGTCGGCAGCGGCGTGGTACCCGCACTCGGGTTGAAGACGTCGAGGCTCGTGCTCGCGCCCGCACCGCCGTACTCGATGTCGAGCGTCTGGTCGACGCCCTCGGTCGGGTCGTACGGCTTCATGGTGGCGAGAGTCTCGCTCGCACCACGCTCGAACACGGCGCGGATGAGCAGCGCCGCCGGCCACGGACTCACCAGAGTCGCGACCACCACCGACGCGACCACCACCCCCGCCGCGAGCGGAATCACCCGCGACGGTCTGCGGAACCAGGGACGACGACCGCGAGTTGCCACGAATCGAACCCTACCCGAGGCGGCGGCGGCTGCGGGTGCGAACGGATGCCCGGCGAGCCCGCGAGGCACGGGGCGCCGCCCACGGCCATCCGTCGGCCGTCATCCGTCGGCGGTCATCCGTCAGCCGCCGTGTCGTCTGCCGTCTCGCCGTCAACGGTGTCGGGAGACGTACGCTCGTGGAGTCGCGCGAGAAGGAACGCGGCCGCGACGACAAGGTAGGAGACGAGCGCCGCGAGCGGTGAGAACACGGCCAGGCCCACGCTGATCACCGAGATGGTGAGGGTTCCCGTCGAGTACAGGGCGTGCCGGCGCATCCACACGGCGTCTTCTGGAGTATTGAGGAGCTCGGGGTGAGCAACGAGGTAAAGGTCGAGCGCGATCCAGGTGACGCTGATGATCACACCGACGCTGGCGAAGACGATCATGGCTGCGAACTGATCGGCGTAGTCACCCTCCTTCAGCGCCTCGGAGATGAGGGCGGTGGGCCACGGTACCAGCGACGAGCCGAGCAGCACTCCCAGGTTCAGCAACAGCACGACGGGAGTGGTTCGGTACACCCGCGACATCTGCTCGTTGTGGTTCAGCCAGGTGATGCCGATCGTGAGGAACGCAGCGAGGTAAGCGAGATAGCTCGGCCATTTGTCGAGCAGCTGGGCTGGAGACTGCGCACCGACGGGAAGCAGCTCGAGCACGAGCAGGGTGAGCACGATCGCGAGAACCGCGTCGCTGAAGGCTTCGAGCCGGCCGATGCCGTTGCGTTTCGTGCGCTTCTCCACGCACTGATCTTCGCACGGGGGTCAGGCGCATCGCGATGAGGTATTAGACCCTTTGTGCGAGTTCGAGGAGGTCGTCCACCGTCACGTCGACGACGTCTGTGGCTGCGGGTCGATCGGCCCTCGGGCGAGAGACGAATGCGGTGCGGAACCCCTGTTTCGCTGCCGCGCGGAGGTCCCAGGCGTGTGCTGCGACGAACAGCGTGCTCGTCGGATCGAGGTCTACGGCTTCGGCGACATACTGGTACGCGGCGTCGGCCGGCTTGAAGGTTCTGACGGCAGCCGTCGACAGTGCGACGTGCCAGGAGAGCTGGTTGCTCGACGCCAGCCAGGCCAGAGAACTGAGGTCTCCGTTGCTCAGTCCGACCATGAGATGGTCGGAGGCCAGCTGACGCATTCCGGCCGCCACATCCGGCCAGGCCCGGTACATCCGGTCGACGCCATTCAGAACCTGGGTGACCTCAGGCGTCAGTTTGCCGCCGAGGTTCTGCACTGCCTCCTGGCCAGCCGCCGAGACCAGGTGTCGGTGGGGCTGCCACGGCGACGTTGCCGTGACGACGTCGTTCATTCGCGCATCGAGCAGGCGAACCCACTCGGTGCAGAGCTGATCGGCGTCGGCGATGCCGCTGCGGGCAGCAACCTCGGCTGACGTGCTGGCGAAGGTCGCATCCTCGTCGACCAGGGTACCGATGACGTCGAAGACGATCGCTTCGATGTTCGACAGGGGAGCCAATTCGGAGTTCATGCATGTAGTACAGCCCAGAGTCTGCCTCAGGTCGAGGGCTTGTTCTGCGGCTCGTACCTCGCTGCCGTCAGGTGTCGGAATGCTCGCCGGTCACTGTGCTGGTGGCGAATGTGACCGCCAGTCTGCTGACGGTCGACGCGTCTTCGACCTGCGGGAAGTGCCCGAGGTCGGGCCAGCGGGTCACGTGAACCTGCGGGTCGAGGCTGATGATAGCCTCCAGCACGGGCTCGCCGGAGATGCGATCCTGCACTCCCCAGCCGACGGTGAGGCGGCCCGACCAGTCACGGATGGCGCCTTCCCACCGATGGGCGAATTCGACGCGTTCGCGGTTGAAGTAACTGAGCTTGTCGATGATCGTGTCGCCGCCGTTGTGGGAGAGCAGCGACCACTGGTCGTCGCCCTCCTCCTCGGTGAACGGGTGTGCGGTGGAGAAGGCTCCTGCGAGCTGCTTTCGGATGACCTTCTCCGAGATCAGTCGAGCGACGAGTGGGCCGAGGCGGCCGCGGAGGAGTTTCTGCGCGGCGGTCAGGTTCGCCTCCCCGATGATGACAGATCCGTTGGTGATCATCACCCCGTTCAGGGCGAACGTGAGGGCTCCGTCGATGTCGCGAGCCATCAGTTCGGTCGCGACGGAGTCGCCGAGGTCGTGGGCGATGATCAGTGCGGGCCGGCCGGCGATGAGCTGCTCGGCGATATCGGCCTGCATCTTCAGCGAGTAGACCACGTCGGTGGGTTTGTCGGAGAGTCCGAAGCCGAGAAAGTCGAACGCGAGAACCGATGCGCCTGTCGCTTCGAGGGCGGGCAGAACGCCTCGCCAGTCATAGCTGCTCGACGGGTAGCCGTGCAGCAGCACCACCAGGGGCCCATCGCCACCGCTGCGGCGAACGAAGATCTGATGTGCATCGACGGTCTCGTAGCCGCCGGTGGCCGCCCACGCAGCTACTCGGGTCGTCAGGCCGGTCATGCGAGGGTGCCGATGCCGTGGTCGGCGAGTCGGATGTCGTCGACCATCCGCCCTCGCTCGGCATCGCCCAGCGTTCCTTCGGTGGTGTTGAGTCGATAGCCGAGCATCGTGGTTCCTTCCGTCGAGTGAGTTGCATGAAGCAACTGGGTTAGACTGTAGAACAGTTGCATAAAGAAACGCAAGTCGCCGCACGGCTGAGCCCGGCGCCGACACCCCTCCGGAGGAATCCATGAAGCGCACTGATACGTCTGACTGGCCATGCACCATCGCCCGCGCCAGCGTCATCTTCGGCGACGCGTGGAATGTACTGATTCTTCGGGAGGCGTTCTACCGCAACCGCCGTTTCGATGGCATGCAGGAGGCGCTGGGCATCGGCCGTAACATCCTGACCGATCGGCTCAAGACACTCGTCGAAGAAGGTCTCCTCGAGCGGGCGCCGTACCAGAACCACCCCGCCCGATACGAGTATCTGCTCACCCAGAAGGGCAGAGACACCTATCCCGTGCTGCTCGCCATGGCGACCTGGGGTCGCGCGCACGCTCTCGGCCCCGACGAAGACCCGCTGATCTTCGAGCACGCCGCCTGCGGCCACGAGTTCGATGGCATGATCGCCTGCTCACAGTGCGGGGAGCAGGTTCGCCTCGAAGACATCCGTTTTCATCGAGGGCCGGGATACCCCGGCTACAACCCGGAGTCGCCCTCGACAGAACGTCTCAGCGTGTTCGGGTAGGCGAAGGCCGGGCAACTGCCGCAACGAGCCGCCCCGAGCTATCCCTCGAGGCGCGGGGCGGGGATGCCGAGCCGATGTGCCGCGCTCAGCGTGTCTTCGATGACCGCCGTGGCCTCTGCGGCGTGCGGGTCTGTGTGCGCCTCGAGGCTGCGTCGGGCGATCGGGATCAGCACGCTCGCCCATCCGAACAGCAGTGCGACGAGGCGGGGCCGCCGGTACGGCAGCATCGCGGTGGGGTGCCGGCGGAGGTCGACACCCCGGGCCCGGAGTATCGGCAGCAGCTCGCGAGAGGTCAGGAACGCGTCGCGGAGCGCTCGATGGTCTCCGATCATGTTCGCCAGCAATCCGCTCCGAATCGCTTGGGCGAACATGCCGGCGTCGGCGATGAAGTGCAGCCAGAGCCAGCCTCGCATGTCCTGCTCCTGCCGAACGACGAGGCCGGCGCGGCGGAACGCGGCGATCACGGCGTGCTCCCGCTCTGTCGGCGCGGCGGCTGTCGTGCCGATGATCACCGACGGCAGCAGCGCACCTGAAAGCACGCCGTCGTGCCCGAAACCGCCCCCCGCCTGAGGAAACCCGAATACGAGCTGATCGGCCGGGAGCGGCCAGGCCGCGGTGAGCGGCTCGTCCCAGAGGTTGCCGAACACCAGGATCGTCGCCGTGCCCACGCGGGGAGCGAGCAACTGGGCGGCCTCTGCGAGGCGATGGTGCCCGACGCTGAGCACGATCAGATCGAAGTCGTCGCCTGCGTCGATGGATTCTCGCAACGGAGTTCGGAACGACTCCCGAACCCGGCGCCCGAACGGCTTGCGGCGCCCGTCGATCCAGTCCAGCTGCGTCAGGTCTCCGTATTCGGCAGCGCGACCCGGTCGCACGTAGAACTCGACCTCGTGCCCAGCCGCGTGAAGCACACGGCCATAGATGGTCGCGATCACGCCTCGACCGAACATCAGAATGCGCACGACCGGCTCCGTCCGTAAGATGGAGTCTGTCTCCATCTACCAGGATATGGAGCCAATCTCCAGTTGTCAACGAAAGGTCTGCCCGTGGCCGTGCGAGCACAGCGAGCGGATGCGCGCCGTAACAGAGATGCGATCGTGGCCGCCGCCCGCACCGTGTTCGATCGGAACGAGCAGATACGATTCGACGACTTCGCGGCGCGGGCCGGCGTCGGAGTCGGAACGCTCTATCGGCACTTCCCCACCCGAGAGGCACTGGCCGCGGCAGTCTACGAAGGGGAGGTCACCGCGCTCTGCGATCGTGCCCGCGACCCGGCTCGGTCGGCCGGCGAGAACCTCGACGCCTTCCTGCGCGGCTTCGTGGACTATGTGATCGCGCACACCGGCCTCGCGCGCACTCTCGCGGCCGTCGTCGACCCGGCAGCGCAGGCCGAGGGTGGAATCGAACTCGAACGCACCGTCGCCGACCTCGTGACTCGGGCGGGCAGCGACGGCGCCATCCGAACCGACGCATCCGTCGGCGCGGTGATGATCGTGCTGCACGGCGTCGGATCTGCAACCGACCGGCCGCTCTGGGCGTCGGAATCGCGTGCCGCTGTCGAGCTGCTTCTCGCCGGCCTCAAGGCAGCCTGACTCGACCCGTCGAGGCTGCTGTCTGAACGGACGGCGCTGCGACCGGTTCGCCGGTCAGCGGGCGTACTCGAGGGTGAACAGTACGGGCCGGTGGTCTGATGCTCCCCGGGGTAGCACGTCGGCGCTGCTGACGTCGAGCCCCGAGATGGTGGCGAGGTCGAACTTACCCCGCACAAGGCTCCGGTTCTTGTGGAACGTGCTGGTGGCCGTGCGCGCTACCGTGAACCCGCGACGTTTGAGGTGGCGGCGGAGCATGCTGAGCAGAATGGGATGGTTGTAGTCGCCGGCCATCACCGTGGGCAGGCCCGGCCCCAGCCTGCGGAGCGCTTCGTGGGCATCGTCGACCTGAAGGCGCCTGAAGGCGTTCGAGTCGGTGAACGGTGTGCCGTGGAACGACCCCAGAACCAGGCGCCTGCCCGTCTGCGTGTCATTCACCCGAGCTGTGACCAGTCGATGGTCGGTTCCGCCGACGAGTCGGTCGTGGCGTGACACAGACAGCTTGACCTTCGCCGCCGCCTCGACAGTGAAACGATCGGAGCGTACGTACAGAGCCACGGCCAGACGGTTACCCGTCGTGCCAGACGCCAGAGTCATGCCGCCGAGCCGGGTCGGCAGGCTCGATGAGTACGCTTCCTGCACGCAGAGCACGTCGGGAGAGTGGGTCGTGATGAGCGACTCCAGTTCGCGTTGAGCGCGACCGTGCCACAGGTTGTAGCTGAGTACCTTCAGCACAGCGGATCTCCTGCCCATCCTCGCCCTGATGGCACGTCTCTGCGCTCGCGCCATCGTAGGGTGCTTCCGAGCGTACGATATGGCAGCGTTCCCAACGCGCCGACTCGACGCACGGAGTCCGGCAGCGCTGACTGATCGGGTGCTCGGAACACACGCCGGGTCGCAGACCCGTTCCGATGATCACCCGCCGGGGTACAGAGCGAGAGCCGAGCTCAATCCACGACGAAGATGTAGAGTCTCACGCTCTCGGGGCGACGCTCACCCCGCGCCACGAGAATGCGCGAGGCGAGCCAGGCCCATCTCGGTGCGGGCGACGACAGCCGAGGTGACGAACGGAAGTAGATCTTCGACGGATCGACCGTCTGACCGGCAACGATCCTGGTGATGTCTTCCTGGCTGCCAGATCGGAGCCCGAAGTTCTCGACGTAGATGCGATCGCCGTCAGAGGTCTCGACGGCGTAGCGAGCCTCGAGTTCTGTGAGTGTGCTCGATCGAAGAACCTGGAAATCGGCCCCGCCGGGCAGCACGACACCGTTCAGGTCGGGGCCAGAGACGGTACCCCCGAGGATCGGAACGATGCGCCGGTGGGGGCCATCGCCCGCGCCCAAATCGATCGGGGCGGCAACGCTCACCTCGATCCGGGCTAGGAAGGAGAGCGTCGGGGCGACGCCGAAGTCGGACACGACGCCGACTCTATCGAGGTCGAAGCGCCAATGAGAATGACGAAAATACCGGCATCTCACGCCGGTTTCCGTTCGTTGACACTGCGAGTTCGAGGCCCCGAAAATAGCGAACAGGCGCCGACGCCGGCTTTGTCTGCGGATGCGACCTTCCCCTTTCCGACACGACGAACGAGGTGGCGATGGTGCCCCAGACGAAGCGCGTCGCTCCCATCAGGCGCGAGGCAGACTGCCCGCTCCGTGATGGAACGAAGCTGCACACGGTGCTGCTGACGCCCGAGGGCGATGGCCCCTGGCCCGCACTTCTGACCCGGCATCCGTACGATGTCAGCGGCGACGAGTCGGCTGGCCGAGTCGATCTCGACCGGTTCGTGGCGGCCGGTTACCTGGTCGCGCTTCAGGATGTTCGTGGCCGCTTCGGCTCGCAGGGAGAGTTCGACGCCTCGGCGCAGGAGGTAGCCGACGGCGCCGACGCCGTGGCCTGGCTGGCATCGCTTGCCGAGTGCTCGGGTGTCGTCGGCATGTTCGGGGCCTCGTACGCCTCCGAGACCCAGTTCAGCGCCCTGGCCGGCGGCAGTCCCGCTCTTCGTGCGATCATTCCGGCTGTGACGCCGGTGGCTTCGGGCACGAACGGATTCCGGTTCCGCGGTGGTGTTCCCGAGGTCGGCAGCATGTTCGCCTGGTCGCACTTCGCGATCGCTCCCGGTCAGATCGCCCGGATCTCAGACCCTGATGAGCGCACAGAAGAGGAGCGCCGCTGGCTCGACGTCGACCGGCTGCTGCAGAGTGGAGAGCTGTTTCGGGCCGGCACCCTGCAGTCGAGCCTCGAAGCAGATGCGACTCTGCGCTGGATGCGTGAGCGACTGAGCGAGCCGCTCGACTCGCCCGCGCACTCGGTCGGCAAGGTCACTCGAATCGGCGAGGTCGACATTCCTGTCTTTCTCATCGGCGGATGGTTCGACGTGTTCCTCGGGTCGACATTGACGATGTATCGAGCCCTTCTCACGCGGGCCCGTACCCTCGCAGCGCCCGAGCCGTACCTGCTCATCGGCCCGTGGTCGCACACCAACATGACCGGTGTGATCGGCGATCTCGACTTCGGTGCCGAGGCATCGGATGCTCGGCTCGACGGCCTCGACATGACAGACCAGCACCTGCGGTTCTTCGACGCCGCGTTGCAGGGCTCGTCGTCACTCGACGGCGTGGCACCCGTGCGGGTCTTCGTGATGGGCGCGAACCGGTGGCTCGAGCTGCCGGAGTTCCCGCCGGCCCAGGCTCAGCAGCAGACGATGATGCTCGGCGCAGACGCGGGCCTTCGGTCGTCGGATGGCACAGACGGCGTCGTCACCTTCACCAGCGACCCCGGGCATCCGGTGCCGACCCGTGGCGGCGCCACACTGCTCTTCCCGCCGTACGAGCCGGGACCGTCAGATCAGCGCGAGATCGAGAACCGAAGCGACGTCGTCTCGTGGCGCACAGAGCCTCTCGACGACGATCTGGCGGTGGTCGGCGAGATTCGTGCGGTCATCCACCTGGCGGTCGACGGCACCGACGCCGACCTCGTCGTGAGACTCTGCGACGAACATCCCGATGGCAGCACCATCGTCATCGCCGACGGAATTCAACGCGGGTCGGCCCGCGCCGTCGATGCGACGACGGGCCAGGGCCCGGTCGCGCCTGTGCGACCTCACGTGTTCGAGGAGTACGACGTCGACCTGTGGGCCACTGCCCACGCGTTTCTGCGCGGGCACCGGGTGCGGGTGGACATCACCTCGAGTTCGTCGCCCCGGTGGGACGTCGGCAGCAACGCCTTTCCGCCCGCCGACCCCGGCACCACTGAACTCGCGGCCACCTACACGGTCGGCCTCGGCCCTGCTCACCCCAGCCGGCTTCTCCTCAGCGTTCTCCCCCGCACCGTCAGCTCCAGCAACTCCCCCACAGAATGAGGTCATCCGAATGAACCAGCGTCATCGCATCCTCGCCGCGAGCGCGACGCTCGCGGTCGCCGCGCTCTCCCTCACCGCCTGCACGGGCGGTTCTTCGACGTCGTCGTCGAGCGACCACAAGCTCGTCGTCGCCGTCGGCACGGCACCGGTGAGCCTCGACACTCTCAAGGCGGCGACCGGAGTTCCCGGCACCTGGTTCGAGACCCCCGCCTACGCGGCCGTGCTCACGAAAGACGCCTCCGGTGCGGTGCAGCCAGGTCTGGCGGAATCGTGGAAGTACGTCGGCGACGGCAACACCGATTTCGAGTTCACCCTCAGGGACGGGCTCACCTTCGCCGACGGCACACCGATGGATGCTGCGGCCGTCGCCGCGTCATTGACCTACTTCACGGCGACCACGACCGGCCCGAGCAAGGCGTACTTCGCGGCGATGACCTTCACCGCGGTCGACACGAAGACCGTGCACATCACCACGACGGTGCCGAACCCGATCATTCCCGACCTCCTCACGGTCGGGTATCTCGGAGCGGCTCCGATCAGCGCTGCGGGCATCGCCGACGAGTCGAGCCGCGCAGGCCAGACCTTCGGCGCCGGCCAATACGTCTTGGATGCGAAGCAGACCGTCTCGAACGACCACTACGTGTACGTGCCGAACACGAAATACTGGGACCAGAAGGCCATCGCCTACACCGAGATCGACGTTCGTGTGATTCCGAATCCCGACCAGCAGGTGCAAGCTCTGAAGTCGGGCCAGGTCGACGCCATCGTCGGCGACCCGTCGATCGGCGGCACCGTCTCGGGTGACGGCCTGCAGGAGATCAGCGAGCCGAGCACGGTCTACAACTTCTACCTGATGGACAGGGAGGGCAAAGTCGTTCCCGCACTCGCGTCAGAACAGGTGCGGCAGGCTCTGAACTACGCCGTCGACCGGGACTCGATCACCAAGGCCGCCCTGGGCAACTACGGCAGTGCCACAGATCAGACGGCGATCGACGCGGGTGCGGCATCCGGCTACGACAAATCACTGGAGTCGACCTACTCATACGATCCGGCAAAGGCCAAGTCACTGCTGGCGGCGGCGGGGTATGGCGGCGGGTTCTCGATGCCGTTCACCTACCTCGGCTACAGCCCCACCGATACGAAGATCGCTCAGGCCGTGGCATCCGAGCTCGCGGCGGTGGGCGTCACGATGAATCTCAAGTCTGAGCCCGACTTCGGTTCGTGGGTCAACGACCTCGTCTCGGGCCAGTACGCTGGTACCCTGCTGACCGGAGACGGCAGTCAGATGTACATCAACGCGCAGTTCGGCTTCACCCAGGGTGCCGTGATGAACCAGTACGGCGTCGTGAACGCTGACGTGAACTCCGCCTTCCAGAAGCTCGCCAGTTCGACGCCCGACCAGATCGGGCCGGCGGCCCAAGCCCTCAACTCGGTCATCGTCACGCAGGCGCTGGCGCTGCCCATCGCGAGCAGCGACTCGATCGTGATCTTCAACAGCAAGAAGGTAAAGCCCTACTTCTTGGGTACGACCGGAGAACTCGCACCCATCGAGTCGTGGTCGGTGAACTGACCGCCAGCGCCACAAGCCGCCTCACCGTCTCACTGCTGTCTCACCGCCTCACCGCCTCACCGCCTCACTGTCAACGGAAGGTCTTATGCTCCGCCTCGTCGCAAGACGTCTGCTGCTGTCGATTCCGCTCTTGATCGTCGTCACCGCGATCACGTTCTTCCTGCAGAGCCTGATACCGGGTGATCCGGCCCGCTCGCTGCTCGGACCGACCGCGAGCCCCCAGCAGTACGACGCCTTGCGACAGGCGCTGCACCTCGATCAGCCGATCCTCGTGCAGTACTGGGACTACATCGTGAATCTGCTGCACGGCGACCTCGGGCAGTCGATCTTCACCGGTGAGGATGTCGCGAGCACCCTCGCCACCCGATTGCCGGTCTCGTTGTCGCTGATCATCGGCGGCACCGTGGTCGCCTTGGTCGTCGGAATTCTGCTCGGCGTGCTGAGCGCCACCCGCGGACGCATCCTGGGCCGCTTCATCGACATCTTCTCGCTCGTCGGCGGGGCGCTGCCGAACTTCTGGGTGGGACTCGTGCTCGCGTCGATCTTCGCGGTGACGCTGAGTCTGCTGCCCGCGACCGGGTACGTCTCCTTCGACGACTCCCCCACCGAGTGGGCGCAGTCGCTCATCCTGCCCGTGATCGCACTGTCGCTGGCCGGCGTCGCGACGATCGCGAAAGTGGTGCGCGACGGCGTGTCGACCGCAATGGGGCAGGATTTCGTTCGAACCCTGCGAGCCGCCGGCGTGCCGCGCCGGGTGCTCATCTGGAAGCACGCCCTGCGCAACTCGAGCGTGTCTCTCGTCACTGTGGTCGGCGTCATCTTCGTGGCCTCGCTGTCGGGCACTGTTCTCGTCGAGACAGTATTCGTGCTGCCCGGCCTCGGATCGCTGGCGGTCACGGCAACGTCACGCCAAGACATTCCCGTCATTCAGGGCGTCGCCCTCACCTTCGCCGTCATCACGATCGTCGTGAACCTGCTCGTCGATGTGAGTTACGGCCTGCTCAACCCGAAAGTTCGTGCCTGATGACCGTCGCACCCCTGACCGACAGCCGAGTGCGCACCGGGCGCATCAAGACCAATGCGGTTGCCATCATGGCCCTCGCCTTCGTGGTCATCGTCGCCGTAGCAGTCGCCCTTGCGAACGAGATCGCCCCCTACGGGTACAACGACCAAGACCTGGCGCACTTTCTGGAGGGGCCGAGCGCGGCCCACGTTCTCGGTACCGACAGCCTCGGTCGCGACGTACTGAGCCGTCTGCTCTACGGCGGTCAGCCGACGCTGCTGGGTGTGCTCGTCGCGGTCGTCGTGTTCGTGATCGTCGGGGTTGTGCTCGGCGTACTGGCCGGGATGCTCGGCGGCTGGGTCGACTCGCTCATCAGCGGCATCGCAGACGTTCTGATGTCTCTGCCCGGCGTCGTGCTGCTACTCGGCATACTCGCCATCTTCAACCAAGACCTGTTGCCGGCGATGATCGCGCTCGGACTGCTCGGTGCCGGCAGCCTCATTCGCGTCGTTCGCGCCACCGTGTTGAGCGTGCGCGAAGAACTGTTTGTGTCTGCGGCGATCGTGTCGGGCTTGTCTCCCGTGCGGCTCATGGCACGGCATATTCTGCCCGCTGTCTTCGGCCCGGTCATCATCCAGGCATCGTTGTTCGCCGGGGCCGCGCTCGCGGTGCAGTCGGGTCTGGGATTCCTCAGTCTCGGCATCCATCCGCCCCAGCCGACCTGGGGCAGCATGGTCGGCGAAGCCGCCTCGAACCTCGCGAAGGCGCCATGGCTGCTCGTTGTCGCGGGTGGAACGATCACCCTGGTCGCGCTTGCTCTTGCGCTCATCGGCGACGGCTTGCGAGACGTCGATGCGGCCCGGCGTGGCTCCGAGAACGGCCGCTCGAAGACCACGAGAAGGGCCAGGGTGAAGACACAACTCAGCCGTGCCGCCGTGAGCTCGCCGAGCACCGGGGCCGACGGTTCGATCATCCTTGCTGTCGACGATCTCGAGATCTCGTTCGGCGACAGGCCGGTTGTGCGCGGAGTCAGCTTCGCCCTGCGGCGTGGCGAGATCGTGGGACTCGTCGGAGAGTCGGGCAGCGGCAAGACCGTCACGACTCTCGCCACGCTCGGGCTGTTGCCCTCTCAAGCCAGTATCACCGGAGGACGCATTGTGATCGGCGATGACGACGTGACGAACCTCGACGATAGAGGATTCGCGGGCATCCGGGGTCGGCGAACGGGCCTCATCTCGCAGGAACCGATGGTGGCGCTCGACCCTCTCTTCTCCGTGGGATCGCAGCTCATGGAGGCGATTCGCTATTCGACGTCGCCGACTCTGCCGGCCGGCCAACGCCGTGCGCGTGCCATCGACCTGCTCAGACGAGTCAGGCTCCCCGACCCCGAGGGCGTGCTCGCAAAGCTTCCGCACGAGCTCTCGGGTGGGATGGCGCAGCGCGTGGTCATCGCCATCGCCCTGGCCGGCGACCCTGACCTGCTCATCGCCGACGAGCCCACAACCGCTCTCGACGTGACCGTTCAGGCGGGCATCCTCGACTTGCTGCGGGATCTGCGCAGCGAGCGCGGCCTGGCCGTGCTTTTCGTCACGCACGACCTGGCGGTGGTCGCCGATATCTGCGATCGAATGATCGTCATGGAGAAGGGTGCCGTCGTCGAGACGGGCACCGTGAACGACGTGTACCGTTCACCTCAGGCCGCCTACACCCGCGAACTCATCGCCGGCACTCCCAGTCTGGTGAGGGCATCGTGAGCGTCGATCAGAACGGCGCCGTCGGCGATGTGCTGCGAGTCGAGAACCTCGAGGTCGCCTACCGCGTTCGAGGCTTCCGGTCGCAGCCGCGCACGGTGGTGCACGGGGTCGATCTGTCGATAGCGGCGGGCGAGACGGTGGCGCTTGTCGGCGAATCGGGGTCTGGCAAGTCGACCATCGGCAATGCGATTCTCGGGCTCGTGCCGGTGGCCGCGGGTACGATCACGCTCGACGGCGTCGACGTCACCTCCTTCTCCGGCCATCGGCGGCGTGCCCTGTCTCGAACAGTGCAGGCCGTGTTCCAGAACCCGTACGGTTCGCTCAATCCGTGGATAACCGTCGGTCAGACGCTCGCCGAACCGCTTCGCGTCGCCGGTCGGTCACGGGCCGAGATCGCCGATCGGCTGCACTGGCTGCTCGATCGGGTGAACCTGCCGGCCGACGCTCTCAACCGCTACCCCAGCGAATTCAGCGGTGGCCAGCGACAGCGCGTGGCGATTGCCCGGGCCATCGCACTCGAACCACGACTGGTGGTCTGTGACGAACCCACCAGCGCACTCGACGTGCTCACCCAGGCCGCGGTCTTACGACTGCTGCGAGAGCTTCAGGATGATCTGGGTATCTCCTACCTCTTCATCACGCATGACCTGGCGATCGTGCGAGGCTTCGCGAACCGCGTCGGCGTGCTCGACCAGGGCCGCATCGTGGAGTCGGGATCGGCCCGCCAGGTCTGCGACGACCCGCAGAACCCGTACACTCGCCAACTCGTCGCTGCGGCGCCCGTTCCCGACCCGATTCTGCAGCGTGAGCGCCGGGCCCACCGTCTGGCGCTCTCCGGGGATGACAGCGAGACTTAGACTGACGGAGTGACAGCGTTGTGGCCATCGAGCGGCATGGCATGAGCCGCATTTCGCTGCGCCAGCTCGAATACTTCCGTGCCATAGCCGTCACAGGCAGCCTCTCTGCCGCAGCCGAAGACCGCCACGTCTCCCGATCGACGATCGCCTCGGCTCTCGACGAGCTGGAACGAGCGCTCGGGGCGCAACTCTGCGTGCGCTACAAGTCGCACGGCATCGAGCTGACGGAGGTGGGCCGCAGCGTGCTCGACACGTCGATCACCATTCTCGGCGAGGTCGACGAACTCGAGAGCACGGGCAGCGCCGACCGACTGAGCGGAGAACTCGTCATCGGCTGTTTCTCCTCTCTGGCGCCCACCATTCTGCCCCGTCTGTTGCAGCGCTATGCCCAGGACCACCCGCACGTGCGCACGAGCATCGTCGTCGAGAGCGCCGATGTTCTCGACGAGAGGCTCCGTGCCGGCCAGCTCGATCTGATCATCTCGTACAACCCCCAGCTCGACCCGACGCTCGCCTTCGAGGCGCTCTACCACACGCGCATGCACGCGCTACTGGCGGCCGGTCACCGCCTGGCCCAGAACGACGTCGTCTCGATCAGCGATTTGGTCGACGAGCCCCTGGTGCTGCTCATGACTCCACCCAGCACCGAGCAGGTACTGGGCTACTTCGCCAGCATGGGGCTACGCCCGCGCGTCAGGTTTCGCATCACACACTTCGAGCTGGCGCGCTCGCTCGTGGCGGCTGGACTCGGTTACTCGCTGTTCATCCAGCGCCCCATCAACGACTCGAGCTACGACGGCCTCCCGCTGGCGACCCTACCGCTTCACCCCGACCCGCCCGACCAGCTTGTGGCGATCGCCTGGCCGCGCGCGCGGCGACTCAATGCCAAGTCTCGCGAGTTCGTGCGCAATGCAGTCACAGAGATCGAGAACATCTCTCCCCGCCCGCTGAGCTGAGCTGAGCTGAGCTGGCCGATCCGGCGGCCGCCCACGGCGCTTCTGTCGCACGCAATCTCTCGGGTACTACCATCACGGGATGGATGAGACGTTTCGGGCGCTGGAATCTGAAGACGTCGAGGCGCTTCAAGCGTTGCTCGAGTCGGCGCCACAGTACGCAGAGCAAGTGACCGGGTACCCGCCCGGGCCGTCCGACGCCGTGAGTTCGCTCATCGGTCGCCCGGAGGGTCTCACCGACGATCAGAAGTACGGCTTCGGGCTGTGGGTGAATGGCGAACTGGTGGCGTTCGCGGATGTGCTGAGGGGCTACCCCACACCAGACGCTGCCTACATCGGTTTGTTGATCGTGCGGGGCGACAGGCAGAGCTCTGGCTTCGGTAGCCGCTTGCACGCAGAGGTACTTCGTGAGGCCACGGGATGGCCGGGCATCCAGAAGCTGCGAACCGGAATCATCGAGACGAACGCAGCCTCTTCCGAGCGTTTCTGGGTCAGACGGGGCTACAGACCGACCGGCGAGGTACGGCCGTACCAGTACGACAAGCTCCGCAGCAGCGTTGCGCTCTGGGAGCTCCCCATCTCCCGCTGAGGGCCCGTCTAGTGGGAGGTCTACCGCCTGGACACGGACTCGCTGTCGGGGCGGTGCATCGGATCCGGACTACGCAGCTGAAGATACTCGGGGCTGAACATAGGGGGACCTTCACGCAGCGCTCCGTGATTTGATGTACGTATGAGCGAAGACTGGAGCTGGTTGATCTTCGCCGTTGCAGGAGTCGCGATCTACTTGTCGTCGGCTCTCGTCTATTTCCATGCCCATCCCCTGGGTTACTACTCGCTCCGCAGGAGACCCGAGAACGAACCTGGCCTGGCTCTCGCGCTGCGGCTTCTGGGCTCCGCCGGGATCTTTATCGGAGCGTTTACGCTCTCACGAATTCCAGGCGAATTGTGGGGCGCAGTCTTAGTAATTATTGGTGGATTCGCAATACCGTTCACAGCCGTGCTTCTGGGGAACAGAACCACCGCGCGGCGTCGCTGCAGGTCCATGCAAGACGCTGACCGAACCCCGTATAAGTGAGCAGGGTGTCGATACGGTGAATCTGCGGTCCTCCTAGCTTCTCCCCCCTAGAGACCCACCGTGCAGTGCGCCTCTAGGGCGCGAAAACGTTCGCGGAAGTAGCATGAACCTGTGAGGGAATCAGTGCAGAACCCGGCGCCGCAAGCAGGCAGCCGGCAAGAACCAACGAATGAGAAATCCAGCGGTGCCGAGCAACAGCGAACGCTTCAAGTAAGCAAGATCCGACCCTGGGCTATGACGGTGGCGTTTTGGATAGCGATCGCTTTGGCGGCAGCGACGATCGTGAACCTCGCGGTCCTGCTCCTCACCTTCAACTGGTCCGCGTTCGCCGACCCATCCAATCCGCGGACGTTTGTGAGCTACGGACGCACAATGACCTTGCCGTCAGACATTTCGATCGGGGTGACGATCGCGGGAAACGTTCTCGCGCTCGTCATCGTTGTTGTACTGGCCCGGCTCGCGTTTCGACTACGCCAAGGCAACAATCGCGCTCGGATCATTCTCACCATTGTCGGCGGACTGCCGGTGATCGGGTTCGTGTCGACCTCACGATTTGATGTCTTCTCGGTCGAGATACTTGCCGCTGCGGTCGTCCTCGTACTCGTTTGGCTCCCCCCGTCGAACGCTTTTATACGACGCGTGAAAAAATCGTGCTTGGTCCCTCGATCGACGCAGCTCGCTCCCTGACGCGAGGTCACCAGAACGTCGATCTTGCCCCGTGGGCAAGATGTGGGCAGATAGTCAAAATCGGGTGCCACCAGCCGCAAAATGAAAGTGCCCGGTTCCCTTTATCTGCAAGGGAACCGGGCTACTGACTCTTCAGCCAGCACTGTTGTGACCCCAACCGGATTCGAACCGGTGTTACCGCCGTGAGAGGGCGATGTCCTAGGCCGCTAAACGATGGGGCCGATTAGACAACTTAACGAGTATGCCATACGTTCAAGGTGTCGCGCCAATTGAGCGCGGCAACCGACGTCGAAGGCGATTGTTCGAGGGGCGAGAGCATGGGCATCCGTATTGCCAGGTTGAGCGTGGGGTTGGCAGTTGCGGTGCTGGCGGCCACGATGGTGACCGGATGCTCGGGGGTCGACGCCTGCTCAGAGGGGCGTGCGGGCAACCAGTGTGCGGCACCCGCGACGACCACAGCGAGCACGGCGCCGAGCAGCCCCGGCACCGCAACGGCAGGCACGGGAGGCACGGCGAGCACAGGAGGCACGGGCGTGATCGCACCGATCATCATCAACTTCTACGACGGCACGGCCCAGTTCGCCACGGTCGGCCTCGGCAATGTGGTGGTCATCAACACCAGCCCCGATGACGTGACGCTCTTCACGGGCGACGTGGGCCAGCCGGCGATTGCGAAGTTCGTTCCGGGTCACACCGACGGCAGTGCGACGTTCAACCCGGGCATCCAGCCGCTCGCCGTCGGGGCGACGACCGTCACGATCACCGACACCGCCACGAGCCGGTTCGTCACCCTCGATCTGACTGTCACGCCGTAGGCGCAGAGTCGACGTGGGCTGCGCTTCACCTCATGACTGAGATGGCTCGCCACGCGGTGAGGCGAAACCGCATCACGCTGGTCGTCGAGTCGGTCGTCGTCGTGCTCTGCGCCTGGGCGGGCGTTCATCTGGGGAGCGTTCTCGCCACAGACCCCGGCGATCGAACGACATGGTTCGCCCTGACGCTCGTCGCAATCGTGTTTGCGAGGAATGCCTGGTCGGTGTGGTTGCGTGTGCAGCGCGAGCTGCGCCAGCGCTCGGCGTCTCAGGTCGAAACACCCCGCTCCGCCGATGACCCGGCACCGTCGACGTCTGGGCTTGCGTCTGAGTCCGGCGCAGACTCACCACCATCCGACGCGGGCTCATCGCCGTCGACCGGGCGCGGCGACGTCAGCGCCACATAGTTGCCGCAGGTGTCATCGAGCACCGCCATATCGACGCCGCCGGCGGGGGTGGGCGACTGGATGAACGTGACGCCCTTGGCTCGCAGGTCAGCGTAGGCCGCGGCTAGGTCGGGCACCGCGAACGAGGTGAAGGCGATTCCGTCAGATCTCAGCGCCGCCTTGAACGCGGCGGCCGCAGGGTGCTGGTCGGGCTCGAGCAGCAGTTCGACGCCGTCGGGCTGCTCGGCCGAGACGACAGTCAGCCATCGGAAGTCGCCGAGGTCGATGTCGGTCTTCTTCACAAAGCCGAGCACATCGGTGTAGAAGGCGAGGGCTTTGGCCTGGTCGTCGACGAGGATGCTGGTGATGGTGATGGTGGGCATACACGGCACCATAGAGGCAGCCGGCGCACCCCGCAATGGCGCGGGCGGGGTGCGCCGGGTGCTGCCGTCGGTCGAGCGGCTGCGGCCTAGCGAACGACTCGGATGTTGAACATCGGGCCCTGGTTCGCCTGCATGATGGCGAAGAACAGCGGGAAGTAGCTCTCGGGGCCCGTCGCGGTGGCGATGCCGCCGAGGTCGATGACGTCGTCGGCCTTCCAGCCGAGGTCGGCGAGCAGCGAGCGCACGGTGTCTTTCGCGTCGTCGTGGTCGCCCGAGACGAAGAGGGTGCTTTCGCCGATGGCGTCGGGCGCAACGGCCACGTTCATGGCGAGCGTGTTCAACGACTTCACGACCTTGGCCTCGGGCAGGGCATCCTGCAGCTTCTGGGCGAGGCTCGAGCCGGGGTAGACGAGTTCGAGGTCGGGTGTCGCGGCGTTGGCGACGTCGAGCACGACCGTGCCGGCGAGGGCGTCGGCGCTGATGGCGGTGAACACGGCGAGCGACTCCGCCCCCGGTGTGGCGTTGACCACCACGTCTGCGCCGGTGACGGCGTCGGCAAAGGATGCGACCGGGTAGTCGAACTGGCCCGCTTTGGCCTGCGGGTCGCGCGAGCCGAGGGTCACGGTGTGGCCGGCCGTGGTCCAGGCCGCGGCGAGCAGGGAGGCGACGTGGCCGGTACCGAGGATGGAGATGTTCATGGTGTGCCTTTCGAGTGGTGCCGGTCGAATCGCGGGGATCGGCGGGGGTGCCAGTGCACCCGCGTGGGCAGAGGCAGGCGGACGATGTGTTCCGCATCGGGTTCAACGATCATCCGGACGAAATATTCCGCTTGTCGCGGCCGTCTTTTCGGGCGAGCCTAGGCTGGGAGGGTGAAGCCATTGCGCAGTGACGCCGCCGAGAACCGGGAGCGCGTGCTCGCTGCCGCGGTGACGGCCATTCTGCGCGAGGGCCAGAAGGTGCCGTTGGCGACGATCGCGGCCGAGGCGAATGTGGGGGTGGGTACGCTCTACCGGCGGTACCCGAACCGTGAGGCGCTGCTGGAGGCGCTGGTTCTGCGGGCGTACGACATCGTTCTGCAGTCGCTCACCGATATCGAGTCGCGGGGCGAGACGGGGCTGCGATCGATCGAACTCTTTCTCGAGCGCACCATCTTCACCCGGTCTGACCTGGTGCTGCCGTTGCACGGAGCGCCGGCGCCGGTCGACCCCGAAGCACTGGATGCCCAGCAGAGCATCGAGGGAATGGTGGGCGGTCTGCTCTCGCGAGGGGTCGCCGACGGTTCAGTCGTGCCCTGGGTGACGCCCCGCGACGTCATCGTGTTCGGAGCAATGATCGCGCAGCCCCTGCCGAACGTCGACGACTGGAGCGAGGTCGCGCGGGCGCAGGTGCGCGTCTTCCTGCGGGGCATCGGGGCGGGTGGTGGCGGGGCGGGCAGTGGCGCTGGCGTTGGCGGTGCGGGCAGTGGCTAGAGCGGGCGTTGCAGCAGGCTCGAAGGTCGGGGCGGCGAGAGGCGTGGGCCGGCGGCGGCGCTGGCCCACGATCACGCCGGCGAGAACGAGCACGGTACCGACGGCCTGGGCCGGGCCGAACGGTTCGGCGGCGAGGAGAGTACCGAGCAGCACGCCGGTGACGGGGTTGAGCAGGCCGACCAGGCCGACGGTGCCCGCGGGCAGGTGCCGCAGCCCGGTGAACCAGGCCACGAAGGCGAGCGCCGTGGCGATGACGGTCACGTAGGCGAAGCCGATCGCCGCGGGTGCATCGATCGGCGGCGGGGGGCCCTCGACCAGCACCGCGAACGGCAGTACGAGCACGGCGCCGGCGATGAGCTGCCACGAGGTGATGGCGAGCGTCTTCTGCCCGACGGCCCACTTCTTGGTGAGAATGAATCCGATCGATGACATGAACATGGCGGCGAGCGACGCGGCGACACCGAGCGGGTCGATCGTCGGTGCTGCGCCGGTGGCGCCCGCCGCCCCACCCACACCGCGGACACCGCCTCCCAGCAGCATCACCGCGACCCCCACGAAGCCGAGCACCGCCCCCACCACCGGCAGCACGGTCGGCCGGTCGCGCAGCAGCGGCCAGGCGAGCAGCATCAGCACGGCCGCCGACGTGGCCATCAGCGTCGACGCCACGCTCGAGGGCAACAGCTGCGACGCGACGTAGACGAGCACGAAGAACGCACCCACGTTGAGCGTGCCGAGCACGAGCGACTTCCACCACCACGACCCCCGCGGCCGCGAACGGGCGAGCGCGAGCAGCAGCAGTCCGGCGGGCAGCGCACGCAGCACGGCACCCCAGAGCGGATGATCGAGCGGCAGAAAGTGGCGGGTGACGAAGTAGTTCGATCCCCACGCGATGGGGGCGATCGCGGTGACGAGCACCCACGTCCACCGGCTGGGCGCGCGCCGGGCATCCGCACGATTAGCTTCCATGGAAGATAGTTTAGCTTCCCGAGAAGCTAAACTGCCAGCATGCCCGAAGACTACGACGCCGGTGCCGCGGATGCCGCGTCGAATGACCGCGTCGGCCGCATCCAGCAGGAGTGGCACCGCGAGCGCCCCGACCTCGACGTCTCACCCCAGGGTGTGATCGGCCGCCTGCACCGCCTCTCGGGCTACCTCACGGCCGAACTCACCCGCGTGTACGCCGAGCACGACCTCGCCGAGGGCGAGTTCGACGTGCTGGCCGCGCTGCGCCGGGCGGGAGCCCCCTTCGAGCGCGCTCCCGGCGAGCTGGCAGAGCACACCATGGTCACCACCGGAGCCATGACGAAGCGCCTCGATCGTCTGACCGCCGCCGGCCTCGTGCTGCGACGCCCGGCGGAGGGTGACGGGCGGCGCCGGGTGGTGGCGCTCACGCCGCGCGGCGTCGCGGTGATCGACGCAGCGTTCGCAGAGCACATGGCGAACGAGAAACGTCTCGTCGAGCAGTTGGCGCCGGATGATCGGGCGGCGCTCGAGCGCATTCTCACCCGCTGGCTGCAGCACCACGAGCCGCCCCTGCCGCCCGCCTGACAGCCTCACGGCTGCCCGAGCAGCGCAGCCCTGCCGCCCGGCTGAGACACTGGCGGCACTGCTCTCAAGCAGCGTCGCCCCTGCCGCCCGGCTGGGACACTCGCGGCACTGCTCCCGAGCAGACGCCTCCCCTACCGTGCGGGCGCGGCAGCCGACGACGGCCCCGCGGCTGGTTCGAGTGAGCGGGCCGCCGCGAGCATCCACGCCCCCGCCACCACGAGAATGCCCGTCATCACGAACAGCACCTCATCGATCGACCCCGCCGTGGGCTGCCCGTCGCCGAGCACCTTCACCGCGCCCGAGGCGATGACGATCGCGACGCCGCCGACCGCCACCAGCGTCATCAGCAGAAAGCTGTTCGCCTCGCCGACACGCGGTTTCGGCACGGCCGACTGAATGCCGATCTGCGTGGCCGAGTACGACATTCCCGTCGAGAGGCCCGCAAAGCCGAGCACCACCACATACACCCACAGGTCTGATGCGAGCGCCAGCGCGAACAGACTGACCGCGCCGACCAGCGTCGAGACGCCGAGCACCACCGGCACCGGAAACCGCGAACACAGCCACCCTGCGGCCGGCCCGGCGAGCGCCACACCGACCGAACCCAGCACGAACGTGAGACCGGCGGTCTGCGGCGACTCACCACGTACCACCTGCAGGTCGAGCGTGGCGAGAAAGATGAACACGTTCAGCCCGATGTTCGCGAACATGCCCACGAGCAGCAGGTACCGGTACGGCCGGATGCCCAGCAGAGAGGGCCGCACGAGCGGTGTCTCGGCGCGGTTCTCGAGCAGGGCGAACACCGTGAGGCAGGCGGCTCCGCCGAGCAGCAGCATGATCGTGAGCGGCGACCCCCACCCCGCCGCCGGCACCGCGTCGATGCCGAGGCTCAGCAGCGACAGGCCCGCGACGATGAAGATGAGGCCACGAACATCCATCGAGCGAACGCTTCTGGCGACGCTGGTGTCGCGCGAGTCGCTCACGCCGAATGTGCCGGCAAGGGCGATGAGGGCGAGGGGCACGTTGATGAAGAACACCCACTGCCAGCCGACGGTGGAGGCGAAGACCCCACCGACGACGGGGCCGAGGGCGGTGCCCACGCCGGCGATGCCGAGCAGGAATCCGATGGTCGTGGGGCGCGTCTTGTCATCGGTGGCGGCCGCGACGAGCGCGAAGACGTTCGGCATGACGAGGGCGGCGCCCGCACCCTGCGCCACGCGAAACCCGATGATCACGGCGGGGTCGGTGGCGGCGCCGCAGATGAGCGAGGCGAGGGCGAACACGGCGAGGCCGATGATGACGGTGGGGCGTCGCCCGATGATGTCGCCGAGCCGCCCCGCCGGAACCATCAGGGCGCCGAAGCTCAACAGATACCCGCTGACCAGCCACTGCAGGCTCGTGACGCTGACGCCGAGCCCGGCGGCGATGGTGGGCAGGGCCAGGGTGAGCGAGAAGAAGTCGAGCTGCACGCAGAGCAGCGCGAACCCGAGCGGGGCGAACCGCAGCAGGGTGCGGATGCTCATGCCGCTTCTCCCCCGTTCCCACGACGGCCTGCCCGCCTCCCGCGCTCGCTCTCAGTTTCGCGGATCATCTCCGCAGCTGCAATCGAGTTGCGCGTTCGGAACAGTGTTGGGTCGGCAGACCCACTCAAACCCGCGAATGGATTGCCGGTTTCAGGCCAGCACGCGGAGGGCGGCCGGTGCGACGGTGACGGTGACCGGCAGGGGGCCGACCCGCTCGCCGTCGGCGTAGGCGATGATACCGGGCGCATCCACTTCGACCGTGTGCACACGGATGAGCTCGACGATCGGCAGGCCCGCGTGGGTGCCTTTGAAGACGCGCGGAAACAGCCGCAGAAAAGTCAGCCGCGACACCGGCGCCACGACGAACAGGTCGAGGGCGCCGTCGTCGAGCAGGGCGCCGGGGGCGATGAGCATGCCGCCGCCGATCGAGCGGTTGTTCGCCACGGCGAGCAGCACCGACGCGACCTCGCGCCGCACCCCGTCGACGACGAGCGTGTAGGTGCGCGCCCGCAGCCTCAGCAGCTCGAGCAGCAGGGCGATCGTGTAGCGGCTGGCTCCGCGCGGGCGGCGCATGTGGTTCGCCCGCTCGTTGACGAGCGCGTCGAAGCCGGCCGAGAGCGCCGAGGCGAACCAGGCGTCGCCGCCGGCATGGCTGAGGCGCCCGAGGTCGATGGTGCGAACGGGGCTCGGGGCTTCGACTCCGGCCGCGGCTTCGGGGGCGGCTTCGTGGGCGGCTCCGGCTCCGGTGTCGGTTCCGGGGTCGGCTGCGGGCTCGGCTCCGGCTCCGAGGGCGGCTCCGAGCTCGGCCCCGTCCGTTGCCGCGGCCGCAGCGAGCGCGGCGAGCGCCGCCCGCAGGTGGGCGAGAGCCGCATCGAACTCGAGCGGAATGCCGAGCCCCAGCGCCGCGTCGTTACCGGTTCCGGTAGGCACGATGCCGAGCGGAGTCGCCGTCTCGGCCAGCAGGTTCACCCCGAGGCTCACCATTCCGTCGCCGCCGACCACGATGAACGCGTGCGGATGCTCGGCGAGCGCCACCCGAGCCTCGGCCTTCAGCGTGTCGAAGTCGGGTGCCAGCAGCTGCTCGACCGCATACCCGTCGAGTCGCAGCGCATCGACCACCCGCGCACCCATCCCCGAGGTGTGGCCGAACGATGCGGCGGGGTTGATCGCCACGACGAGCCGCAGGCGGCCGTCACCGTCTCCCCCTCCGACGCCGCCATCACCGGCGCTGCCACCAGCGGCGCGCCCGTCACCGCCACCCGCGGCGCGCCCGTCGCTGCTGCCGCCCCCGGCGCGCCCGCCGCCACCCGCGCGCCCGACTCCGTCGCCGCCACCCGCGCGCCCGCCACCGCCACCGGCGACGCCACCCGCGGGCGCAGCACTCGGGGCGTGCTCGGCGGCTCGCTCGGGCGCATCGTCGGGCTCGGTTGCAGGCACCCCCTGATTATGACGCACCCCCGGTGCCGCCGGGCCCGCACGGCGGCCGAGTTGCAGCGGCGGGCGCGCGGGTATTAGCTGAGGGCATGAGACTCACGAAGCTGGAACACGCCGCCCTCATCCTCGAGACCTCGGGCAAGACGCTGGTCGTCGACCCCGGATCGTTCACCACCCCGATCACCGGCGCCATCGGCGACCCGGCGAGCGTCGTCGCCGTCGTCGTCACGCACGAGCACGCCGACCACTGGACCCCCGAGCAGCTCACGCGCCTGCTCGACGCCGCCCCAGGCATCCCGATCTTCGCGCCCGAGGGAGTGGCCCAGGCCGCCGGCGACTTCGACATCACGGTGGTGCACGAGGGCGACGAGATCACGGT
Source organism: Subtercola sp. YIM 133946 (assembly GCF_036553535.1). Taxonomy (NCBI): domain Bacteria; kingdom Bacillati; phylum Actinomycetota; class Actinomycetes; order Micrococcales; family Microbacteriaceae; genus Subtercola; species Subtercola sp. YIM 133946. Next base: position 20,499 of record NZ_JAZHPE010000052.1, on the reverse strand, counting down.
CGAGCCCTTCACCCTGCGGTTCTTCGGCGAGAAGCACGCGGTCATCCACTCCAGCATCCCGGTCGTCGACAACGTGGGCGTGCTCATCAACGACGTTCTCTACTACCCGGGCGACTCGTTCACCGTGCCTGAAGGCGTCGACGTCGATGTTCTCGCCGTGCCGGTCGGTGCGCCGTGGCTGAAGATCGGCGAGGCCCTCGACTTCGTGCTCGAGGTGAAGCCGAAGCGCAGCTTCGCGACGCACGAGATGGTGCTGTCTGACGCCGGCAAGAACATGGGCGGCGACCGCATCAAGTGGGCGACCGAGCAGAACGGCGGCGAGTTCTTCGCGCTGACGCCGGGCGATTCGCTCGATCTGTGAGCGAGGCCGCCGCGAGCATCGCGGTGTTCGTGCTCTGCCTGGTCATTCTGGTTCCGCTGGCGATGCTGGGCTACCGGCAGAGCAGGCGGGCGGCGGCGGTCAGCGATTCCGACGTGGGGGCCAACTTCCTCTCCGGGGTCGCGTTCGTGTTCGCCTTCCTGGCGTCGCCGCTCGGCATTCTGCTCGCCCACCTGTCGCTGCGGCAGATCACGCTGAGCGGCGCGTCGGGCTGGCGGCTCTCGACCGCCGCCCTCTGGATCGCATACGGCCTGACGGTCGTGCAGCTCGCGGCGCTACTGTGGGGCTCGCTCACCGGCTACTTCAGCTGAGGTCGCCCAACGGGCATCCCGCCCCTGTGCGAAGCGCATCGCGCAGCAGGCGCTCAGAGACCTCCGCGCGCACCCGCAAAGTCGCGACAAGTCAACCCGAGCGTTCTCGCAGCCGGGCATCGGTACCCTAGAGACGTAACGGTCTGGATTTGGAGAGTTCTGTGTCGACGCTGCGAGTACTCGCCCTGGCCGTGCTGGGTGCGCTCGCCCTGACGGTGACGGCCTGTTCCGCGCCGGCCGCACCGACTCCGGATGCCCCGCAGTTCACCCCCGCATCGACCTCGACGCTCGCCGGCAGGTGGATCGTCAGCGACACGTACAACTCCCCCGACCAGCCGTTCCTCGACTTCGAGCACGACGGCACCTGGACGGGATCTGACGGCTGCAACAACGCCGCCGGCACCTGGTCGATGGACTCCTCCGGCGCCCTCACCACAACCTCCGGCCCTCAGACACGCATCTACTGCGACGGCGCCCAGCTGCCCCTGAACCTCATCGACGCGGCCTCGGCGCGGTACGACGGCACAAACCTCACGCTCGTCGGCCACGACGGCAAGGAGATCGTCACCGTACACCACCCCACCTCGACCGAGACGCCCGTGCCGCAGGGCACCCAGGTGGTCACGGGCCTCTGGACAGGGGTCGAGAACGGCCGGCAGCGCCTGCTGCAGCTGCAGATGAACGAAGACGGCACCGTGAAGGGCAACGACGGCTGCAACGACTTCACGAGCACCTGGCGGTTCGCCGAAGACGGCTCGGTCTTGTTCTCGAAGCTGGCGATCACGAGCCGCACGTGCGACGGGGTCGTGACGTGGCTGAGCGGTGCGGCATCCGCGGTTCTCGACGGGCCGACCATGGTGATCCGCTCGCAGTACGGCGGGCAGCTGGGCATTCTGACCTACCACGGGCCGGCCGCTTCGTAGCCCGGGATACCCGATCGGCTCTCGATTTCTCAGGTTCGTGATGCATAATAGATGGTCACGTTTGTGTAACGGAGCGAGCCGCAGTGACGAGGCCGGGGCCCGCAGAAGTAGCACGTGAGACCAACGAGAAACGGATGACCGGATGGATTTGCTGAACGGAACTGTACGCCGACGCGTGGTTCAGGCCGCAGCCGTCGTCGCAGCCTTCGGGCTCGCCGGAACACTCGCACTGCCCATCGCGAATGCGGCCAGCGAGACGAGCGCAGCTCCCGTTCAGAACCCCATGGCCGCCGGGCAAGACTACGAGACGTTCGGCACCGGCGCGATTCTCGCCCAGCGCGACAGCTACACCGCCACCGACCCTGCCGTTCTCGCCGCGAAGAAGGCCGCCGAGCAGGCCGCCGCGGCCGCCGCCGCTGCTGCTGCGGCGGCCGCCAAGACCGCCGCGCAGTCGTCGTCGTCATCGTCGTCTTCGTCATCATCGGGCTACAGCGTGCCGGCCGCCGCGACACCGAACCCCGGCTCGGCGCAGGCGATCGCGCAGCAGATGCTCTCTGACCGCGGAATGGGCTCCGACCAGTTCTCGTGCCTCGTCTCGCTGTGGAACCGCGAGTCAGGATGGCGGGTGAACGCCTACAACGCGTCGTCGGGTGCCCAGGGCATCCCGCAGGCCCTGCCCGGCAACAAGATGGCCGCCTTCGGCTCGGACTGGGAGACCAACCCGGCCACCCAGATCGCCTGGGGCCTCAGCTACATCACGGGCCGCTACGGTACCCCGTGCGGCGCCTGGGCGCACAGCGAGTCGAGCGGCTGGTACTGACGACCGCTCGCAAGCAGGAGCGAGACCGTGGTGCCTCGGCGAGGGCCGCGACGCGAGCTGCATGCCGCGAGTTGCGAGCTGAGTTGCGTGCTGCGAGCTGCGAGCTGCGAGCTGAGTTCTAGGCCGAGAGTTCTCGCCGCACGATGTCTGCCCCGGCTCCCAATGCGGTGAGCTTGGCGCGGGCGACGCCCCGGGGCAGGGGTGCCATTCCGCAGTTGGTGGAGGGGTACAGCTTGTCGGCGTCGACGAACTGCAACGATCTGCGCAGGGTATCGGCGACCTGGTCAGCTGTCTCGACGGTGGTGGTTGCGACGTCGATCGCCCCGACCATCACCTTCTTGCCGCGGATGAGTTCGATCAGATCCATCGGTACGTGCGAGTTCTGGCATTCGAGCGAGATGATGTCGATGCCTGAGGCCTGGAGTTTCGGGAAGGTCTTCTCGTACTGGCGCCACTCCGCTCCGAGGGTCTGCTTCCAGTCGGTGTTGGCTTTGATGCCGTAGCCGTAGCAGATGTGCACGGCGGTCTCGCAGGTGAGCCCCTCGACAGCCCTCTCCAGGGCGGCGACACCCCAGTCGTTGGCTTCGTCGAAGAAGACGTTGAACGCGGGTTCGTCGAACTGGATGATGTCGACGCCGACAGCCTGCAACTCCCTGGCCTCCTGGTTGAGGATGGCGGCGAACTCCCATGCCAGCTTCTCGCGGCTGCGGTAGTGAGCGTCGTAGAGGGTGTCGATCATGGTCATCGGGCCGGGCAGGGCCCACTTGATGGGCTGGTCGGTGTGTTCTCGAAGAAACCGCGCATCGTCGACGAAGACCGCTCTTTCGCGGGTCACCTCACCGACCACCGTCGGCACGGAGGCGTCGTAGCGGTCGCGGATTCTGACGGTCTCCCGTTTCTCGAAATCCACTCCGCCCAGGTGCTCGATGAACGTGGTGACGAAATGCTGTCGGGTCTGCTCGCCGTCGCTGACGATGTCGATGCCGGCCTGCTGCTGATCTGCCAGCGACAGGCGCAGTGCATCGTGCTTACCCTCCGCCAACTGCTCGTCGTTCAGCCGCCAGGGCGACCAAAGAGTCTCGGGCTGCGCGAGCCACGAGGGCTTGGGCAGGCTGCCGGCGGTCGAGGTGGGTAACAGCGTGTTCACGATCGGTCTCCCTGCTGGACTCGGTGGTGTTCGTCGTGGTGCCGTTGGTCGTGGTGCTTTGCGTCGTGGTGCTGTTCGTCGTGGTTCTGCGCAGAGTACTGGGCAGACCACCGTCTCAGGGTGCTTCGGTGCGGGGCGATGAAGTGTTCTTCGGCGAACCTGCCCTGTTCGGTGGCCAGCCGGTTGCGCTCCTCCCGGTCATAGACGATCCCCGTCGTCGCGAAGTCGGGATTCGTGAGGCTCGGCTGGTACGACTCTCCCGCCGGGGTGTCGGCGTTGTAGATCTCGGGGCGGTAGATCTTCTGGAAGGTCTCCATCGTGCTGATCGTCGCGATCAGCTCGAGGTCGGTGTAGTCGCCCGCCAGATCACCGACGAAGTAGAACGCGAGAGGTGCGGCGCCGTTCGGGGGCATGAAGAATCGAACCTGCATCCCCATCTTGGCGAAGTAGTCGTCTGTCGGCGAGAACTCGTTCTGTCGATACTCGACGCCCAGGATGGGGTGCGTATTCTCCGTGCGGTAGTACGTCTTGCTGCTGGAGACGCTCAGACAGATGACGGGCGGCTTGGCGAAGCGCTGCACGTAGGCATCGGAGCGCACGAAGCTCTTGAACAGGTTTCCGTGCAGTTCCCCGAAGTCGTCGGGCAGCCCAGAGGCGAATCGGGTGCGGTACTCGGGCAACACAACGCTGAAGTCGTAGTCGCGCACATACGAGGAGAAGTTGTTCCCCACGATCCCCTCGATGCGCTCACCGCTCCGTCGGTCGACGATGGTCGTCTGCAGCACCTCGATCAGCGGCATGGCGTCGCAACTGCCTTCGCCCTCCACGGCGACGACGTCGTCGATACCGACGCTCACCGAGATGATGTCGAGGTCGACAGAGTACCGATCGCCCTGTTCGCTGTTCCACGAGACGAGTTCGTTGAATCGATTGTCGATCATCCGCAGCGCATTCCGCAGGTTCTGTTGCCGGTTCTCGCCCCGAGCGAGGTTGGCGAAGTTCGTCGTCATGCGCGAATCATTGTGAGGGCGATAACTCTCGTCGAAACGGGTGGTCTCGAGAGAGAACGCCAAGGTACACGGGGCGGTTGGAGACACGACGGGCCGATCTGTTCGGGCGAGCCGGAGCGGCCCGCTGAAGTGCTGTTCAGGGAGCCGCAGCGCGTGCCCAGGAGTGTTCACCCGGGCGCAAGGCTTCGCGTCGTGCTGCGATTACCCCGACTGTAGCCGTCTTCGAGGCGAGGTCGCCAGGGCACCGTAACATTGCGACCCACGACGGATGACTGATGTGCTCTGGGGTGCAGCGGGTCGCGCAGCTACATGTATCGCCTGCCGCTGTCTACGACAACCGGAAAGCAAACCGGTCGTCGGCCGGCTGCGACACCAGTGCGAGCCGGAGGTACGGGCCGGTGTCTGGCGGGCACAGCGCAAGACCCTGATCACGAGCAGCAGCGAAGACTTCCGGCATGTCGCCCCGGTGTTCAGCCCGAGCTCACCCACCCCGCGCGCGATGATGCAGATCTCCTCGCTGTCTCGCCGATCGAACGCCGCGTGGTCGAGCAGCGTCTCGGCATGTGCGTTGAGCCGGATGTGCCGTGAGCGCAGTTTCGTTCGGAGGTCGGCGCGGGTCGAATGCCCGACGTGAAGACGCAGCTCGCTCGTTTCGTGCCCCTCTCAGTGCCGCACAGATGCGCATCCACGACTCGGAGTCGACGGAGGTTGAGCGAGTCGCGTCTGGAACGACCGATTTACGAAACAAAAAAGCCCCGGAGGCCCGGGGCTTTGTGTGCTGGGGTACCTGGACTCGAACCAAGAACAAAAGAATCAGAATCTTCCGTGTTGCCAATTACACCATACCCCAATGGCCAGAACCGAAGCCCGGGCCAGCTAGTTACTTTAGCCTACGATGGCGCCGTACCCAAACCGAGGTGCACTCACCCGAGCGCATCCGTCTGCCCGACCGCGACAGCGGGGTCAGGGGCGCGACGGACCTCGGCTCCCGTCAGGCCGCCGGCTGCCCCGACACGTTCACGAGCCAGGCGATTCCGAACGAGTCGACGCACATGCCGAAGCTGTCGCCCCACGGCGCCGTGTTCAGCGGAACCGTGACCGTGCCGTCGCCCGACAGTCTGGCGTAGTAGCCGGCGAGCTCGTCGTAGTCGTCTTTCGGGCCGCTCAGCGACACCGAGATGTTGTTGCCCGGGTTGTACTCCATGCTGTTCGGGGTGTCGGCCGCCATGATGGTGAATCCGCTCGGCGTGGTGAGCTGCGAATGCATCACCTTGTCGGTCTCTGCGGGGTCTTCGCTCACACCGAACTCGCCGAACGTGCTGCGGGTGATCTCGCCGCCGAACACGGTCTGGTAGTAGTCGAGCGCCTGGCGGGCGGTGTCGCGAAAGTTGAGGTAGGGGTTGAGAATGGCCACGGGATACTCCTTCAGCGGCCTCGGGCTGCGACGCCGGGGCGCGGTGGTGACCATTATGTCGCGGTATCCGATTGTTAGGGAATGGCAACGACGCGGCCTGCGTTCTCCTTCAGCGGTGGGCGCGCCCACCCCATGATGCGATGTCGCGCCGTCGCAATCCCAGGAGATCCACGTCGATCTTTTGACACAAGGAGAATCATGAGCACTTCAGAGACGGCACGCGCCGTTCGATTCGACCGCTACGGTTCGGCCGACGAGCTGTACGTCACGAGCATCCCGATGCCTGAGCCCGGCGAGGGTGAGGTCGTCGTCGCGGTGAAGGCGGCGGGCATCAACCCGGGTGAGGCCGCCATCAGGCGCGGCGACCTCGACGCCCGCTTTCCGGCCACGTTCCCGTCGGGCGAAGGCAGCGACCTGGCCGGCGTCGTGACCGCCGTCGGGGCAGGCGTGACCGATTTCGCCGTGGGCGACGAGGTGCTCGGCTTCGCCTGGAACCGGGCGAGCCACGCGACGCACGTCGCCGTTCCGGTGACCCAGCTCATCGCCAAGCCCGCCGAGCTCTCGTGGGAGGTCGCCGGCGCGCTCTACGTCGTGGCCTGCACGGCCTACGCCGCGGTGCGGGCGGCCGCGGTGGCGCCCGGCGAGACCGTCGCCGTCTCTGCAGCCGCCGGCGGGGTCGGAACCCTCGTCGTGCAGCTGCTGGCCCTGCGCGGCGTGCGGATGCTCGGCATCGCCTCCCCCGCCAACGACGCCTGGCTCACCGAGCACGGCGCGGTACCGGTGCCGTACGGCGACGACCCGGCCGATCTCGGTGACCTCCAGGATCGCCTGAGGGCGGCGGCGCCCGAGGGCATCGACGCGTTCATCGACCTGTTCGGGCCGCAGTACGTGCAGCTCGCGGTCGACCTGGGCATTCCGCGCGACCGCATCGAGACCATCGCGGCGTTCGAGAAGGCGCGGGAGCTCGGCACCAAGGCCGAGGGCAGCACCGACGCCTCCACGCGCGAGGTGCTGGCCGAGATGGCGGGCCTCGTGGCGGGCGGGTCGATCAGCATCCCGATCGTGGCCGCCTATCCGCTCGACGAGGTCGCCGACGCGTTCCGCCGGCTCGAGCAGCGGCACACGCGCGGCAAGATCGTGCTCATCCCCTGAGCCGGGTCGACGCCCCCGTGGCCGCTAGAGGATGCCGATGAGGTGCCGGTTGATGGCCGACGCCACGCGGGCGCCGTTTCCGGCCGCCACGATGAGCTGCTGCGCGCCGGGGGGCGTCGAGTCGCCCGCCGCGAACACGCCCTCGCACGAGGTGCGGCCGTGCCCGTCGACCACGAGCAGGTTGTCGGGGTCGGTCTGCAGGCCGAGCATGGCCTTGTAGTCGAGCGCCGTCGTCCACACCGGGCGCACGAAGCCGCCGCTGCGCAGGATGACCGTTCCGTCGTCGAGCGACACCCCGGTCATGCCCTCCCGGTCGCCCTCGATGTCGGCGATCCGGCGCCGTTCGACGCCGATGCCGCGGGCGTCGAGGGCCGCCTCGTCGGCGTCTGACAGCGGGGCGACGCCGTTCGTGAACACGATCAGGTCGTTCGACCACTGCGAGATCAGCAGCGCACGTTCGGCGAGGTCGTCGGTCTCGCCGATGAGGGCCAGTGGGGCATCCGACTTCTCGTAGCCGTCGCATTCGGTGCAGCTGTGCAGGCTGGTGCCGTAGTAGGCACGGATGCTCGGCAGTGCTGGCAGCGTCTCGTGCAGCCCGGTGGCGATCAGCACGGTGCGGGCCGTGGCGACCCGGTCGCCTGAACCCCGGATGCCCTTCGACCGCACCACGAACAGCGACTCGGCGTGCGGGGCGGTCTGCCCGGCGTGGCCCGGTCGGCCTTCGTGCGCCGAGTGCCGGGCGTGACCCGCGCCGCCGTCGCTCGCGTCGCCGACGCTCGCGTCGTCGTCGCCGGCACCGCCCTCCCTACTCGGCCCCGCCGTACGGCCGACGGGCGGCACCCCGACGTGGTCGATCGACGACACGAGCGCCTGGTGGAAGCTGGCCTCGGGGTAGGCCTCGAACTCCTCGCGGCCGAGCTTGCGCAGCTCGAGCGGAGCGACCCCGTCGCGCGTCAGAAAGCCGTGCGACACCAGCGTGGCCGAGTGCCGCGGACGATTGCTGTCGAGCATCAGCACGCGCCGCCGCGCCCGCACGAGGTTCAGCCCGGCGCTGAGGCCCGCTGGCCCCGCGCCGATGATGACGACGTCGAACACCTCGTTCGGGTCGGCCGCCGGGGCCGGGTCGGCCTCCGGCCTTCGAATGACGACAGCCACGGCTATGACGCCGAGCCGGCGGGCGGCGTCGCGTGCGCGGCCGCCGTACCGACCTCGCTGTGCCACACGGCGAGGCGATCGAGCCGGGCGAGCGTCTCGGCCTTGCCGAGGATCTGCATCGACTCGAACAGCGGCGGCGAGATCTTGCGGCCCGAGAGGGCGACGCGCAAGGGCCCGTAGGCGTTGCGCGGCTTCAGCGCGAGCCCGTCGATCAGCGCGATGGCGAGGTCGTCTTTGATGCGGTCGTGGTTCCACTCGCTGAGCTCGATCAGCTCGAGCGCGCCCACCGCGGCGGCGAGGATCTCGCCCGTGCTGCCGGTGAGGGTGGCCAGGGCATCCGCTTCGTAGTCGAAGCCGTCGGTCGAGGCGAACAGCGGCCCGAGCAGCGCGGGCACTTCGCCGAGCAGCGCCACGCGCTCCTGCACGAGAGGTGCGGATGCCGCGAGCAGGGCCTGCTGGGCATCCGTCAGCGGTTCGGTCACGACGCCCGCGGCAACCAGGTACGGCACCGTGCGCGCAGCGAAATCGGCCGGCTCGAGCAGACGAATGTGGTCGCCGTTGATCGACTCGGCCTTCTTCTGGTCGAAGCGCGCCGGGTTGGGGTTCACGTTCACCACGTCGAAGGCGGCCACCATCTCGTCGATCGAGAACACGTCGCGATCGTGGGTGAGCGACCAGCCGAGCAGGGCGAGGTAGTTGACGAGCCCCTCGGGAATGAATCCGCGGTCGCGGTGCAGAAAGAGGTTCGCCTGCGGGTCGCGCTTGCTCAGCTTCTTGTTGCCCTCGCCCATGACGTAGGGCAGGTGCCCGAAGCGCGGGATGAACGTGGTCACGCCGATCTCGACGAGTGCGCTGTACAGCGCGATCTGCCGCGGGGTCGAGCTGAGCAGGTCTTCGCCGCGCAGTACGTGGGTGATGCCCATCAGCGCGTCGTCGACGGGGTTCACGAATGTGTAGAGGGGAATGCCGTTCGGGCGCACCACGACGAAGTCGACGAACGACCCGGCCGGGAAGGTGATCTCGCCGCGCACCAGGTCGTCGAAGCTGAGGTCGGCGTCGGGCACTCGCAGGCGCAGGGCCGGGCTGCGGCCCTCGGCGCGGAACGCCGCGCGCTGCTCGTCGGTGAGGTCGCGATCGAAGTTGTCGTAGCCGAGCTGCTTGGCACGGCCGTTGGCCTCGTTGCGGGCATCGATCTCGTCGGCGGTCGAATAGCTCTCGTAGAGGTGCCCGGATGCCTTCAGCTTCTCGATGAGGTCGAGGTAGATGGGCATGCGCTCTGACTGCCGGTAGGGGCCGTTCGGGCCGCCGACGTTCACGCCCTCGTCCCAGTCGATGCGCAGCCAGGTGAGCGCGTCGATCAGCTGCTCGTAGCTCTCCTCCGAGTCGCGGTTGGCGTCGGTGTCTTCGATGCGGAAGACCATCTTTCCGCCGGTGTGCCTCGCGTACGCCCAGTTGAAGAGAGCTGTGCGAATCAGCCCGACGTGCGGGGTGCCCGTGGGCGACGGGCAGAATCTGACGCGAACGTCGGCGCCGGTGGCCGTGGAGAAGGGAGGGAGTTCTGAGGTTGACATACTGTGGCTGATTCTACCGGTCAGGGATGGGCGGCCGGGGGCGGGATGCTCAGGGCCCGTCGGCCGGCAGACGGGGCAGCGGGGGCGGGATGCTCAGAGCCCTCGTTCGACCATGTCGAGAACGCGCGTGGTGACGGCGTCGACGGTGGCCGCGTCGAGCCCGCGTAACGGGCCGTCGATCACGAGCATCCCGAGGCCGTGCACGGCCGACCAGGCGAAGAGTTCGGCGTTCGCCCGGCGCTCCGGCGGAAGGATGCCTGCGGCGGCATATGCGTCGACCGCCGCCGAGAGGATCATAAAGGGGCTGCGGCCGGCGGCTCCGGCCTTGGCGGGGGCGGCGCTGTTCGCGAGGTGGTCGGGCACCGAGAAGGCGGCACGGAACAGGCCGGGTTCGTCGCGGGCGAAACCGAGGTAGCCGGTTCCGACCCCGCGCAGCATGCGGCGGGCGAAGTCGGGCGTGACAGGGTCAGCGTGAGACCCCGCGAGGGCCGACGCCACCTCGGCCTCCATACGGTCGGCGGCGAGACCCTGGGCAGCGTCAGAGACGGCCCGCAGCAGGGCCCCCCGGTCGGCGAAATGACGGTAGGCCGCATTGGGGGTGACCCCCGCCTGGCGGGTGGCCTCGCGCAACACGACCGCATCGGGCCCGCCGGCGCGCGCCATCTCGACGCCGGCCAGCAGCAGGGCGCCGCGCAGATCGCCGTGACGGTACGTGGTGCGCTGCAGGGGCGGGTGCGCCGGCTCGGCCGTCACTGCGCTCTCCCCTCGTCGCCACCGCTTCGCGGCCTAGACAAGACGGCCGCCGCGTGTGATTGTAGACATTGTACACATTTTGGAGCATCCACCGTCAGGAGACCGGTATGTTCACCAGCACCAAAGCCTTCAGCGGCTTCTCGGTCGACGACATCGCCGCAGCCAAGACCTTCTACGGCGAGACCCTCGGCCTCGCCGTCACCGAGAACGACATGGGCTTCATCGAGCTGCACCTCGACAGCGGGGCGACCGTTCTCGCCTACACCAAGCCGAACCACGAGCCCGCCTCGTTCACGATCATGAACTTTCCGGTCGACGATGTCGAGGCCGCCGTCGACGACCTGAACGCACGCGGTGTCGTTACCACGATCTACAACGACGACGGCTCGCTGCCTGTCGACAGCAAGGGAATCATGCGCGGCAACGGCCCCGACATCGCCTGGTTTCTCGACCCGGCAGGCAACGTGCTGTCGGTGCTGCAGGGCGACTGAGCCGCGGAGGGGCGACCGAGCCGCGGCCGGGCGACCGAGTCGGATGCCCTACCGGGCCGTGTTCGTGAGCGTACCGATGCCGGCCACCGTGATCTCCACCGTGTCGCCCGCCACCAGCGGCCCCACGCCCGACGGCGTACCAGTGAGGATGATGTCACCCGGCAGCAGCGTGAACACCCGCGACACGAAGGCCACGATCTCGGGCACGGCGAAGATCATGTCGGCGGTCGTGCCCAGCTGCTTCAGGTTGCCGTTCACGCGGGCCTCGACCCGGGCACCCGCCCAGTCGAACTCGGTCTCGATCACGGGGCCGATGGGGCAGAACGTGTCGTACGACTTGGCGCGCATCCACTGCCCGTCGAGCTTCTGGATGTCGCGCGCGGTCACGTCGTTCGCCACCGTGTAGCCGAACGCCACATCGGCGTAGTCTTCGGGCCGCACGTTCTTGGCGATGCTGCCGATCACGATCGCCAGCTCAGCCTCGTGCTCGACCTGGTGGCTGTCGGGCGGCAGCACGATGGCGTCGCCCGGACCGGTCACCGAGGTGTTCGGCTTCAGGAAGATGATGGGATGATCGGGAAGCGCCAGCCCCATCTCTGTGGCGTGCTGGCCGTAGTTCAGCCCGACCCCCCACGACCTTCGACCTCGGGATGACCGGAGCCAGCAGCTTCGCGCCCGACACCGGCACGCGCTCTTCGGTGGTCTCGAACCCGTTGAACATCGGGTCGCCGACGAGCACGACCAGGTCGTCGCCGTCGACAATGCCGTACCGCGGGTCGTCGCCCGTGCTGAATCGCGCAATTTTCACCCGCTCAGCCTACTCAACCTCCGCCGGTTGAGTAGCGCGCAGCGCGTATCGAAACCGCCCTCCGCACTGGGGAGGTCGTCGCGTGAGGGTTTCGATACGCCCCGCTCCGCGCGGCTACTCAACCAGCGCCGTCCTGATCGCGTATCGAAAGCGCTCCGCGCGGCTACTCAACCAGCGCCATCTGGAGCGCGTAGCGAAACCGTCAGGCCAGGCGGGTGAGCCAGCCGTGCTTGTCGGGCAGGCGGCCGTACTGGATGTCAGTGAGCTCCTGGCGCAGCGACATGGTCAGCTCGCCCGCGGGGGCGTTCAGTTCGCCGAGCGTGAAGTCGTCGGAGCGCAGCTGGGCGACCGGGGCGATGACCGCCGCCGTGCCGCACGCGAACACCTCGACGATGTCGCCCGACTCGGAGCCGGCCTTCCACTCGTCGATGGTGACCCTGCGAAGCTCGACGTTGTGGCCGCGGTCGCGCGCGAGCTGCATGATGCTGTCGCGGGTGATGCCCGACAGGATGCTGCTGCTCTCGGGGGTGACCAGGGTGCCGTCTTTGTAGACGAGAAACAGGTTCATGCCGCCGAGCTCTTCGAGGTACTTTCCCTCCTGCGAGTCGAGGAAGAGCACCTGGGCGCAGCCCTTCTCATAGGCGAGCTCCTGCGGCAGCAGCGATGAAGCGTAGTTGCCGCCGGTCTTCGCCGCCCCCATGCCGCCGCGGCCCGCGCGGTTGTACTCGGTCGAGAGCCAGATGTTCACCGGCGAGACTCCCCCGGCGAAGTAGGTGCCCGCCGGGGAGGCGATCACGTAGTAGCCGACCTTCTGCGCCGCGCGCACACCGAGAAAGCTCTCGGTGGCCATCATGAACGGCCGGATGTACAGGCTGGTCTCCGGCGCGTCGGGAACCCAGGCGCCGTCGACCGCGACCAGCTGGCGCAGCGACTCGACGAAGTCTTCGGTCGAGAGTTCGGGCAGCGCGAGCCGCACGGCCGAGCGTTGCAGGCGCTGGGCGTTCATCTCTGGCCGGAAGGTGTAGATCGACCCGTCGGCGTGCCGGTAGGCCTTCAGGCCCTCGAAGATCTCCTGCGCGTAGTGGAACACCGAGGCCGCGGGGTCGAGCGAGATCTTGCCGTAGGGCAGAACCTCGGCGTCGTGCCAGCCCTCGGCGAGGGTCCATTCGATCTGCACCATGTGGTCGGTGAAGTGCTTGCCGAAACCGGGGTCGCTGAGGATGGCCTCGCGTTCGGCGTCGGCACGGGCATCCGTCGACGGGGTGAGCGAGAAGGCGAGCGGAAACTGGGTGGGGGTCGGGGCGGTGGTTGTCATCGGAAATCCTCTGGGATGAGAAAAGAGTGAATGCTACGAGGCACTGACCGGGGTCTTCAGCGAGGCTGCGATCGCGTCGCCCACCTCGCTGGTTGTGCGGGGGGCCGACTCGGGGGTGCGTACGGCGAGGTCGGCGGTGACGGCCTCGCGGATGCGCGTGGCGGCGTCTGGCAGACCCTGCTGGTCGAGCAGCAGAGCCACCGACAGAATCGCGGCCGTGGGGTCGGCGATCTGCTTGCCGGCGATGTCGGGGGCCGACCCGTGCACGGGTTCGAACATGCTGGGGAAGAGGCCCGTCGGGTTGATGTTGCCCGAGGCAGCCAGGCCGATACCGCCGCTGATTGCGCCGGCCAGATCGGTCAGGATGTCGCCGAAGAGGTTGTCTGTGACGATTGTCTCGAATCTAGCAGGATTCGTGACGAAGAAGATGGTCGCGGCGTCGACGTGCAGGTAGTCGACGGTCACGCCGGGAAACTCGGCGGCGACGGCGTTGACTGTGCGCTGCCAGAGCGATCCGGCGAAGACGAGCACGTTCGTCTTGTGCACGAGGGTGAGCTTCTTGCGCGGGCGGCTCGCGGCGAGTTCGAACGCGAAGCGCACGACGCGCTCGACGCCGAACGCCGTGTTCACCGACACCTCATTGGCGATCTCGTGCGGCGTGCCGACACGCAGCGCCCCGCCGTTGCCGACGTAGGGGCCCTCGGTGCCCTCGCGCACGACGACGAAGTCGACGTCACCCGGTTCGCTGAGCGGGCTGGTGACCCCCGGGAAGATGGTGGTCGGCCGCAGATTGACATAGTGGTCGAGAGCGAAACGCAGCTTCAGCAGCAGGCCGCGTTCGATGTTCGCGTCTTTCAGGCGCGGGTCGCCGGGCACACCGCCGACCGCCCCGAGCAGAATCGCGTCGTGCGAGGCGATCGCGGCCAGGTCGTCGTCGGTCAGCACGTCGCCAGTTGCGAGAAAGCGGTCGGCGCCGAGCTTGAACTCGGTCTTCTCGAACACGACCTCGTCGGCTGCGCCCCCGGAGTCGGCGACGGCGGTCGGTGCCACCGCCGCGTCGAGCACCTTCACGGCCTCGGCGATGACCTCGGGGCCGATTCCGTCTCCGGGAATGACGGCAAGGCGAACGACACGAGACATGGATGCTCCAACACTTCTTCGAATGGGTACCTCTAGGGTACAGCCCGCTCGAAGACTGGCCGGTCGGCCGAGCCGGTCAGGCCCGGGCGCGGCGCAGGGTGATGAGCGCGACGGTGGTGGCCGCGACCATCAGCAGGGCACCGATCAGCGAGGTGGTGAACACCCCGCTGTCGAACGCCGCGCGTGACGAGTGCAGCAGCGTCTGGCCGAGGCTCCACGGAATCTCGTTCGCGACGCCGACCGCCCCGCCGAGCGTCTCAGACGCCGAGGTCGCCTGCCCCTCGGTGAGGCCGTACGGCAGCACCACGCTCGACCGATAGAAGGCGGTCAGGATGCTGCCGAGCACCGCCGTGCCGAGCACCGCTCCGAGCTCGTACGCGGTCTCTGACACGGCCGACGCCGCACCCGCCTTGTGCTCCGGCACGGCCGAGATGATCAGGTCGTTCGAGATCGTCTCGGCGGCGCCGATGCCGAGGGCGAGCACCGCGAACGCCAGGGCGAGGGTCAGCGCGGTGGCGTTCGCCCCGGTCAGCATGATGATCACGTAGGCGGTCGCCGAGAGCACGAGTCCGCCGGCGACGACGAAACTGGGCCTCACCAGCCGAACGAGCGGAACGACGGCGAGACCGGCCACGACCATGACGACCAGGCCCGGCACCAGGGCGAGGGCGGCATCCATCGGTCGCAGGCCGAGCACCAGCTGCAGGTGCTGCGAGACGTAGAACAAGAAACCGACCAGCGCGACGACGCTCAGCAGGTTGACGATGACGGCACCGCTGAACGCGCCGACCCGAAAGAGCCGCATGTCGAGCATCGGATTCTCGCGCCCGAGCTGGCGCCTCACGAAGGCGGCGCCGGCCACGATGCCCAGCGCGAACAGGCCGACGGATGCCCAGCTGACCCCCTCGGTGGCGATCTGCTTGATGGCGAAGACCACGGGAACGAGCATCACCATCGAGAGCGCGATGCTGACGAAGTCGAGCGTGCCCGGATTGGGGTCTTTCGACTCCGCGATGAGCAGCGGCGCCAGAATGACCAGCGGAATCAGCACGGGCACGGCGATGAGAAAGACCGAGCCCCACCAGAAGTGCTCGAGCAGCACGCCGCCCACGATCGGGCCGAGCGCGGCGCCCGCCGCGAAACCTGCGGCCCAGATAGCGATGGCGAGACGACGCTGCTGGCGGTCGGCGAAGATGCTGCGCAGCAGGCTCAGCGTGGACGGCATGAGCATGGCACCGAAGAACGCGAGCGCGCCGCGGGTGGCGATGAGCAGCTCGGCGGTCGGCGCGAACGCGGCGACGATCGAAAGAGCGCCGAAGCCGACGGCGCCGATCAGCAGCAGTTTGCGGCGGCCGATGCGGTCGCCGACATTGCCCATGGCCACGAGCAGGCCGGCGAGCACCAGCGGGTAGGTGTCGATCATCCAGAGCTGTGCCGCGGCGCTCGGATGCAGCGACTCGGAGATCACGGGCAACGCGAAGCTGAGCACGGTGTTGTCGACCGAGATGAGCAGCACAGGCAGCATGAGCACGGCGAGCGCGAACCAGCCGCGGGCGCCGACGCGCAGCGATCGGATGGGGTGTGCGTCGGAGGAGGGGGTCTGCGGGCGGATGAGCGGGGCGTGCACCTGCGCGATGGGGCGGGTGGCGGTGGAGCTGGACATGATGCGATTCCTGTGCTGAAGGGGTGAAACTCGAGTATACCGTCTAGTCGGTACAGTGGACAACGCGGGTCGTAGCCGGACTATTCCCACGGCTCGGTAGCATGGGTGCATGCCCCAAGCGCCGACTGCTCGCGATCGCGTTCTCGACGCATTCGAGAACATCCTCATCTCGCAGGGTGAGCGCTCGGCCACGCTCGACGCGGTCGCAGCCGAGGCTGGAGTGAGCAAGGGCGGGCTGCTCTACCACTTCGGCTCGAAGGAAGCCCTGGTCGACGGGTTGGTCGAGCGGCTCAGCGACCTCGTTGCCGAAGACGTCGTGAACATCAGAACCGCTCCGCGGGGTGTCGTCGACTACTTCGTGCGCAGCTCGGTCAACACCGAGAGTGAACTCGACCGGGCCATCATCGCGGCGACCCGGCTCGCCCAGGGGTCGCAGCCGAAGGCGCAGGAAGCCCTGAAGTCGATGCAGCGGGCCTGGTTCGACGTGCTCGCCGAGGCCGTCGGCGATGAGGCGGTGGCTCGCACGATCATGTTGATCAGCGACGGTCTCTACTACAACTCGGCGCTGCTGCCGACGGCCCTCACCGAGACGTCGAACCGCGCCACGCAGAACATGGACGAGCTCGTCGGCATCGTGCAAGAACTGGTGCGCACGACAAAGACGCCCTGAATTGGTATCGTCGTGTCTAATTCGACCGGGGGGCCTGCAGTGAGAACACCAGAAGAGTCAGACACGCCATCGGGTGCAGTCTCGCGGCGCAGCGTGGTGACGGCTGCCGCATGGTCGGTTCCGGTCGTCGCGCTGGCGGTGGCGGCGCCTGCGGCGGCGGCCAGCGACGGCGACATCACCATCAGCTTCGTCGTCGCGGGTCTGATACTGCGGCACTCCGACACCCTCAGCGTGCTGCTGGCCATCACGAACAACGGCGCCGACGACGTGACCGACGACGCGCAGATCATGCTGACGGGCATTCCGGGCGCCGAGGTCGACCTGGACTTCGATCCCGACGCTGACACTGTTCCCGGCGACTCGAATCAGACGGTGATGAACTCGTCGTTCGTGCTGGCCGCCCCGAACGATGTCAGCGACCCCAACGCGACCTACACGCTCACGGGAAACCTCACCGTTCCGGCGCGGTCGACGTTGTACATCTTCTTCACCCTGACGTGGCATGCAGACAACCACCACGACGCGGCGTTCGTCATCGCGGGAACGTTCACGTTTGGAGACGCGACTCCGCCCGAGAGCGACATCACCATCGAACGCGTCGACGACACCCCGCCACCGCCAGACCCCACGCCGTAGCGCCTGGCTCGGTCAGGGGCGCCTGGCTCGGTGGCGCCTGGCTCGGTCAGGGGCGCCCGACACGGGCACGGGCATCCGACTCACGCGGTGGCGCTACGTCACGGCAACGCGCGGGCTACTCGGTGATGTCGATCTCGGTCAGCACGTCGGCTTCGATCGCGACGCGAACGCGCTCGAGCAGCTCGTCGGGCGCCGGTGAGTCGATGGTGAGAACGCTCAGTGCCTTGCCGCCGGCGTTCGTGCGGGCGATCTGCATGCCGGCGATGTTGATCGACGCATCGCCGAACTCCCTGCCGTAGATCGCCACGATGCCGGGGCGGTCGTCGTAGACCATCACCAGCAGGTGCTCGGCGAGCGACACTTCGACGTCGTAACCGTTGATCTCGACGATCTTCTCGATCTGCTTCGTGCCCATCAGGGTGCCGGACACCGAGACCTGCGAGCCGTCGCTCAGGGCGCCGGTGAGGGTGAGCACGTTGCGGTACTCGGGCGACTCGGGGTCGGTCAGCAGACGCACGGTCACCCCGCGCTGGTCGGCGAGCAGCGGAGCGTTGACATACGACACCGACTCGCTCACGACGTTCGTGAAGATGCCCTTCAGTGCCGCCAGCTTCAGCACGCTGACGTCGAACTCTGCGATCTCGCCGCGCACCACCACATCGACGCTGGTCAGCGGGCTCTGGGCCAGGCCTGCGAACACCTGGCCGAGCTTCTCGATGAGCGGGATGCCGGGGCGCACCGACTCGTCGATCACACCGCCGGCCACGTTGACCGCGTCGGGAACGAGCTCGCCCGAGAGCGCGAGTCGCACCGAGCGGGCGACCGAGACGCCGGCCTTCTCCTGCGCCTCGTCGGTGGATGCCCCGAGGTGCGGGGTGACGATGACGTTGTCGAGCGCCAGCAGGTCGGTGTTCGTCGGCGGCTCGCTCACGAACACGTCGAGCCCCGCTCCGGCGATGATGTTCGTGGTGAGCGCACGGTAGAGCGCCTCTTCGTCGATCAGGCCACCGCGGGCGACGTTCACGATGAACGCCGTCGGCTTCATGAGGGCCAGCTGGGCATCCGAGATCATGCCCGTGGTCTCGGGCGTCTTCGGCATGTGGATGGTCACGAAGTCAGACTGAGCGAGCAGCTCGTCGAGGGTCAGCAGCGTGACCCCGAGCTGCTGGGCGCGGGTCGAGGTCACGTAGGGGTCGTACGCCACGACCTTCACGCCGAACGCCTGCAGCCGGGCCGTGATGAGTGCCCCGATGCGGCCGAGGCCGATGATGCCGAGGGTCTTCTCGTAGAGTTCGACGCCGGTGTACTTCGACCGCTTCCACTGCCCCTGGGCCAGCGCGGCGTGCGCGGCGGGAATATGACGGGCGAGGCTCAGGATGTGGCCGACGGTCAGCTCGGCGGCCGAGATGATGTTCGAGGTGGGGGCGTTGACCACCATGACGCCGGCCTGGGTGGCCGCCTTGATGTCGACGTTGTCGAGGCCGACACCGGCGCGGGCGATGACCTTCAGCTTCGGGGCGGCCGCGATGGCCTCTTCATCGACCTTGGTGGCCGAGCGCACCAGAATCGCGTCTGCCGTGGCGAGGGCCGCGAGTAGCGCGGGCCGGTCGGTTCCGTCGACGTTCACCACATCGAAGTCGGGGCCGAGCGCGTCGACGGTAGCGGGCGAAAGTTCTTCTGCGATCAGTACGACCGGTTTCGACACGAAAGATCAATTCCTTAGCGGCTCGGGCGTCGGCGGCGGGCTCGCGCGCGACGTGGCCCCTCAACTTTAGTGCCTGCAGAATGGGAGCATGGAACCGCAGACCTTTGACGTCATCCAGCTCGTGATCGCGGTCGTTCTGGGCGCGGTGTTCGTGCTGATGGGCATCAACCACTTCGTACCGGCGTCGCGGCGAACAATGGCGGCGATGATTCCGCCCGCGATGCGCTTCGGCGGGGCGCTCTCGCCCGTGAACCTCGTGCTCTTCACGGGTGTGTGCGAGATCGCGGGCGGCGTGGGCCTGTTCATTCCGGTTCTGCGGCCCATCGCTGCGGTGACGCTGGCCGTGTTCCTCGTGGCGGTGTTTCCGGCGAACGCCTACGCCGCGGCGCACAGAGACCGGTTCGGGATGCTCGCGATACCGCTCGTGCCCCGCGCGATCGGGCAGATCGTGCTGATCGCCCTGCTGCTCGTGGTGGCGTTCGGCTGACCGCCCGGCTGCTCGTGGTGGCGTTCGGCTGACCGGCCCGGCTGCTCGTGGTGGTGTTCGGCTGACCGCCCGCAGCGGCTAGAGCACCTGCTGGAACAGGTTCTGCAGGTCGAGGGTCAGCACGGCCACCGCCGCGAGCCCGGCGATGAAGACGAGCGCCGCCTTGAGCGTGCTTGTACGCCGCGTGCCCCACAGGATGATCACGAAGACCAGCACCGGAACGACCACCAGCCCGACCAACGCCGCGACCGCCGCGGCCGAGAGTTCGGCGTCGACGAGGGCGAACGACTGAAGCAGGCCGATGAGGTTCGACAGCCCCTCGAAGGCGACGAAGGCGTAGAGCAGGGCGAAGATCAGCGCCGCCACCCAGCCGGCCGTGCCTCGACGGGGTCTGGATGCGCGCGGCGACCCGAGATCTGTTGCGGTCATGCGCGCTACCTCCCGCTCACGAAGGGCCAGGGAATCAGAACGACCACTCCGACCAGCAGCCAGGCGATGCGCACGCTGACGCGGCGCCGATAGGCGACGAAGAGGGTGACCGCGAACCACAGCACGGGGGCGGCGATGGCCAGCACGGTGAGCACGATCTGTACGATGCCGGCAAGGCTCGTGCTGTCGGGCACCGAGCGGAGCAGAGACACGAACCAGCCGATCGTGTAGAGGAAGAACACCCCGCCGATGAGCCCGAACAGAATGAGCGCCGGCGAGCTGAGCTGCTGCTCGGCCGCCTCGGCCGCGGCGAGCTCGTCATCAGCCGACACATCGTCGGCGGTGGCGCGGGCGGCGGCGGCGGTGGCGCGGGCGGCGGCGGCGACGCTCGGTGGTACGGCTGCGGCGGCGCGCGGGGTGGTCTGGGCTGCTGCCGTGTCGGGCGTCGGCGCGGCGACCGAGGAGCGCGAGGTGTCGAGCGCGTCATGGTCGAGATCATCGTCGTCGAGATCGTCGTCGT